>NZ_DCEA01000114.1:11221-16341 GCF_002316705.1 Syntrophomonas sp. UBA1041 | reverse complement strand
AGCATCATCTACCAGTATGCCCAGAACAATAATCAAGGCAGCAATCGATATTTCGTGAATATTAATTCCCAACAGGTACATGGCCATAAAGCTGAGCATAATGGAGAGAGGAATAGCAGTAGAGGTTACCAGGGCATTTTTCCATCCCATTCCCAGCAGCACTACGATTATTACCAGGATTATGCCTTCCAGCAAATTGCGTAAGAAACGATAGAGGTTTTTATTTACTTCATCAGGCTGAAATAAGACCTGGTCCACCAGCAGGTCATGGGGAGCTTCACTTTTTAGCTTATCCAGCTCATCCCGGAGCTTTTTTCCTACCAGGAGAATGTTCTCTTCCGCCTCAAAATAGCCGGTTAACAGGAGCGCCGATTGGCCGTTGTGCCGGGCCAGGGGACGGTCGGGCTCTACTCCCCAGCGGATATTGGCGATGTCTTTTAATCTTTGGCTGCTCCCGTCTGGTGAAACCCCTATAATAGTGTTTTCAATATCGTCCGGGGAATTATACCAACCAGGAATCCTGACATTAGTCTTAATGCCTTCTTCTACAATGGCTCCAGGTGGAATGATTACATTTTGGGCCTTAAGGATATTAAATATTTCCTCCAGGGAAAGGCCGCTCGCGGCCAGGCGTGTATGGTCGATTTCTACCTCTATCCGTTTTTTTTCTTCCCCAAAGACTTCAAACCGGGCTATACCCTCAACTTGCTCCAGCCTTTTTTTGAACTTCTCGGCCATAGCTGCTAATTCTTCTGGATTATAATGCTGCCCGGAGAGACTAACAATAATTCCCGTCGTTTCCGCCAAATCGGTATTAAGCTGAATGGGCAGGCATTCCAGGGGCAGCTCCCTTTGCGTATCACTTAAAATCCGGCGCAATTCATTCCAGGATTCTTCCACCGGAGCATCATTTTGCAACTGCAGCAGCACTACAGAAATACTATTTCTACTATAAGATTCACTGAAATCATAGCCAGGCAGCTTGCGAATATTGCTCTCAATCACCCGAGTTACCAGTCTTTCTACTTCCTGTGGTGAGGCCCCGGGATAGATGTTGCTGATCATGGCTACCGGAGCAGTAACTTCCGGGCTCTCCTGTTTAGGCAGGAGGTAATAGCTGTAAAGCCCCAGAGCTAGGCTAATTATAATAAAAAGCAGAATAAAACGGCTGCTGGCAATTATTTTAGATAACATCCCTCGAATCATAATTCCCCCTCAATCCATAAGAAGGCTAGTTTCTATTAATATGGCCTTATTCCTTATTAGTGATGCGAGGGAAAATAATAAGCATCCCGGGTATACGGGTATTGAGTAGCAGAATCCACATGATGCAAGCTTTTAATATTTTGAACCTCTTTTTCCTTTGCCTGCTGACTAGTTAAAGATAGTGCCAGTAACTTAAGAAAACGGAGACTTGACTAGAATTCCACCATACTTTTGCCCATTGTTCAAATCTTCCGTCCAGATACAGGTGCAGCCCAAGCGTTGGGCACTACGGATAATTAGGGAATGCCAAAAGGAGATATGTTCTTGTTTTTGAATGTTGATAGCCTCTAGTAAATCCTCAACATTAGGGCTATGTAACGGCCATTGATCATAGTTTTCTATAACATTTGCCGCCTGTTGAGCGCTTATAGGATTCTTGAGCTTGCGAGTTACGATAACATAAAATTCCTGCAAAACCTGGATGCTAAGGCAGCCGTTTTTCTCTTCCCATAAGTTTATAAGTAAATTTCTGGCCTTCTCATATTTATTTCCAGCAGAACAATCATAGGCATAAACTAAAATATTGGTATCTATAAACTGGCGGCCCTTAATTTCGCTCATGAAGTTCCTCCCTATTCCATGTGCTTTCCCCAGCTGAGCCCATATCAAAACCTTCTTCCATAAGCCGAATACTAAATTCTTTAGCTTTTGAATATTGTTCTTCCCGTGCGACTATATCGAGGATGTATGTGCCTAAAAGAGCTGATAGTGACATGTTGCGGTCTACAGCCAGATGTTTGGCTTTCCTTAAAACATCTTCGGGAAGTGATAGTGTAACATTCTGCCGTCTCATTTTACCACCTCACTTTTTATGTGTATCACATTTTCACTTATTATATTATGCATTGATTCTAATAAAAAGTCTATTGCCAGGGTAGAGCACATCAAATAATAATTCCTCCTGCTAGTGAACATCCTATAACCAGGCTAAACTGCTTAAGATTCTCGATGCTATAAAATAATAACGCAGGAGGAATGAAAATGCGTATTAGTGACCCAAATAAATTGGCTGGAAAGATAATGGAAATAAAGGAAGGCTCTGATTTTACGGAAGTTATTGTGGATATAGGTGACTTTGCTGTTACTGCATCACTGACCTCCTCGGCCTACCAGGATTTACGCTTAAAAAAAGGTGACGAGGTTTTTACTATGTTTAATTCTACTGATGTCACCTTGATAAAGGATTCCAAAAAGAATGAGGACTAATGGGCAAGAATAAAGATGATTGAGATTCAACAATAAAATAGCATGGAAAAGAAAGCGTAGAAAATCTTAAATATTCTTAAAGTATTCCTGTATTATGAAGTAGCTCTTTTTTAAGCGCTCGCTATATGCGGGTAGCTCCCATTGTTCCCATTTGTAAAGATCGCTGCTAAGCAAATCTATAACTTGCTGATTATCGAAATCATAATACAGGGCCGATATGATTATACCGTCAGTTTTTTGAGTTCCCAGGATATCTCGACCGGCTTCTTCGGCAGGGTTGCTATCATTTAGCACCATAAGACTGGATGGATCGCTAAAGTTTAACCGGCCCCAGGGTAAACGGATATAAAGGGTACTATCGGCAAAATACCAGTGATTATAGGAGTTGGAGTCAAAAGTACCGTAATTAAGCTGGCTGGCATTTTCATAGAGGGCAGCAATGGGATTGCCATTTTTATCGACTCTATCCCGGCTTATCAGCGGTCTTATCTCTTCGAATAAACCCTGCGAACTGGCATAAGAAGAAAAACGATTTTGCGAAGCATTATAGCCCGGGTGCACCAACATTCTGGCGCTTTGTGGCCCGCTGAAATCCAAAAGGAATTCTGCACCACTGGGGGCAGAAATATTAATAGCAGGGTCAAATCTGAATTCGCCTTTCTCACGGTTGTAAGTATCCAGAGCAATTAGCAGTTTTTCTTTACTAAAATCCGGTTTCTTAAATAAATCGAGCTTCAAGTAGAGAAAACGAGCATCATAGTTTAGTGTAATGCTTTTAATTTGACCATTACCTCTTTTGATAACGGGTGGAGCTTTACTGCTTTGAGGTTCTATCGCCAGCAAGCCATAGTTTTGTTCAGGATCAATAGCGTTATGCCAAAGAACATGCCGCTCGTAGGGTATCATAAAGGGCTCAGTCGTCCAGGTTTTCTTAGCCCACTCATCGAGCCATTCGAATATTACAGCTCCAGTGTAGCCTTCTCTTTTAATGGCCTGCATCATTCTTACTATGCCCTTACCCTGTTGCTCTTCGCTAAGTCCTCCATGGTTTAAGCCATCCGGGCTAAGGTGTGCTGTACCCATACCGGTTGCCAGGCCGAATTCTGCTACCAGAGCTGGATACTTATTATGTCCTTCCATAAATTCCTGCAAGTAGCCCCCGTACCTTAACCTTCCCTGTTCGTCCTGATAATCGTTATATTTGCTCTCATTATTCATAAAATCAGGATAATTCGGATATATGTGATAAGCTCCCAAAAAACCTGCTTTCATTTTGGATTCACAGCTAATATTATTAATATCTATTGACACCTTGTCATTATACTCCAGCGATTTTTTCCCTAGTTGATTCCATTCCGAATCATGCTCTTTTACATCCAGGGTAGGCCAACTTACTATGGCCACAGGGTGCAAAGAGGCATAGTGTTCTTCCTCATATTTTGCTAGATAATCACAATTCATGGCCAACCAGGCCTCGCAGGGACTGGCACTAGCTGTTGAAGAAAAATATTCTCCTTTATAAGAAAAACCGGAATTTTTATGGTTGGTGGTGGTAACTTCGTCCGGCTCCAGTTCTCTCCCTACCAGATAAGCCAAAAGATATTTGGAAATATCACTGGTATAAATCCCGTAGGCCCGGCCTTTTCGCGGGGTTATATAAGCCTGACCATGAATTGCATCTACCCCGTACTCTATTTCCTGGAAGTAAGCTTCTACATAATCCTTTTCTAAATAATCCTTTCCCGTGGGATTTTCTTCTGGCCAAATTTCCTGTAGGAGCCACAGAGGAGTGTCGGGGTGACTATCATTATAGGATTTTAAAGCATTATAGAATTCTGGGGGCAACAGAGTATAGATACGGATACAATTAGCATTCATCTGCCCGATTTTTTCCAACCAGTTCAAATAGATTTTTTCATCATTCGGAAACTCGGTAAACCACTTGCCAGGAAGGGCCGTGCCGATATTTACTCCTTTAACAAAAAAAGGCTGCCATTTACCATTTTCAAGAACTTGCAGAGTAGTTTGATTGGTTTTTGCGTAAATCCGGGTGGCCTGGTTTTTGTTTATAGCCAGTTTTATCTGGTCTATAATCCGTGTGTTTAGCAGCGTTGGGCTTTTATGAAGCCAATATAAAACCGGACCTGACAGCAGAAATAGCAGAGCCAGAATTAAAGCAAATATTAAAAAATTCAGTGAAATGATAGCCCATCTTTTCTGCATACTATTTCATCCTTCAACTAATAATGAGTCCAAAGGAAGGCTAGTTCCTAATTGTTATGATTCGGATAGTTAAAGGTTCTACCCTGCCAGGTACGAATTATAACTTCGTTTTCATTAATGTCCAATACATATTCCGGGTTAATCGGGGTTTTACCGTAACCTCCTGGTGCGTTGATAACATAAGTGGGGACGGCCAGGCCAGAAGTATAGCCCCGTAAATGCTTCATAATATCCAGGCCGGTATTGACCGGGCTAACAAAATGGGTAGTTCCTTTTACCTCTTTGGCCTGGAATAAATAGTAGGGGCGAACCCGGATTTTCAGCAATTCCTGGTTAAGTTTTTTCATAACATGGACATTATCGTTGATTCCTTTTAACAGAACAGCCTGGTTGCCCAAAACTACTCCTGCTCCAATGAGCCGGTC
>NZ_DCEA01000114.1:10491-11095 GCF_002316705.1 Syntrophomonas sp. UBA1041 | reverse complement strand
CCTGGTTGCCCAAAACTTCTCCTGCTCCAATGAGCCGGTCACAGGCCTGCTTGGCTTCCGGTGTTACTTCCAGCGGTGAATTAAATTGGGTATTAATATAAATGGGTGCATGCTTTTTTAGTACCGCACAAAGGTTGGCGGTTATTCTTTGTGGAAGTGTTACCGGTGTCCTGGTACCAATACGCTTAATTTCGACATGTGAAATGGCATCGAGTTCTCCCAGCAACCAGTCAAGTGTACGATCGCTAAGCATTAGAGCATCCCCACCGGTAATAAGAACATCCCGTATTTCAGAATTGTTTTTAATGTACTGCAGGGCAGCTTCCTGATCTTTACGGGTGGCATGGTTATCAGTTTCACCAAAATTTCTACGGCGCTGACAATGGCGGCAGTACATAGCACATTGATTGGTAACATTGATTATAAGTCGGTCGGGATAACGACGTGTAATACGGGGAGCAGGATTACTCATTTCTTCTCCCATGGGGTCATCCTCACCCTTATATTCATTTATTTCATGCAGACTGGGGACAGACTGCTTGTAAATGGGTGACGCCGCATAATTTTTAAAATCGATTAAACTGAGATAATAGGGAGAAATAGC
>NZ_DCEA01000114.1:9970-10336 GCF_002316705.1 Syntrophomonas sp. UBA1041 | reverse complement strand
TGAGATAATAGGGAGAAATAGCCCAGCGGACTTTTTTGGAAACCCTTTTAATTGTCTGAACTTCGAATTCATTTAAATCCAGAATGGAAGCCAGGACATTTCCATCATTGATACGATTCTTCATTTGCCAGGCCCAGTTATCCCAATCATTCTCGCTGGCCTGAAAGTACTTAAGGATATGTTCCTTATTGTGCAGATTTCGTTCATGTAATCGCATTCCCGTTTCAATAGTAGATTCGATGTCGAGATAGTCAGCAATTTCCTGTTTGAGCTCGCTTGCCCTGCATAAAGATACTTCGCGTTTTATCTCCTGGATTTCTTCATTTATCAAATCTTCTCTTAACAACAAAATCCCTCCTTGTTTAC
>NZ_DCEA01000114.1:4915-9748 GCF_002316705.1 Syntrophomonas sp. UBA1041 | reverse complement strand
GAGGTTAGCTGACGGATTCGGGCAAGGGGATTGCCCTACCAGCAAAAGCCGGATTCACCCCAAAATTGGTTCCCCCGTTCCAGTTATTTAACTGGATTCGGCATGAATCTAATGAATCTGTAAGATATCGTATCAATAATATTATAATACATATTGCGTATAGGGCAAATACATCAAAAAACAATTATTATTTACCTTCACCCATCTTTTTTGAAAGAAATCGATGTAATCACCGTTATATAACAATTAGCCCGTAGAATAAAGTAATATTGAATATCTGGAGTGAAAAGCATTTATTTTCTTCCAACTCTTATCCTCCAATAGCAAGTCATTTTATCCCCAGACGAATAAATTTCGCTTAAAGCATAGAAGCTAAAACTAAACAAGCCTGGAAAGGGGAGTCGTTTTTGAAAACACTTTGGAAAGGTGCGGTCAGCTTCGGCCTGGTTAATATTCCGGTAGGCATGTACTCGGCTACGGAGAACAAGGATTTGAAATTCCATTACCTGCATCAAGAATGTATGGCTCCGGTAAACTATAAAAAGGTCTGCTCAAAATGCAATAAGGAAATCAAAGCGGAAGAAATAGTCAAGGGCTACGAGTTTCAGAAAGGAAACTACGTTATTATCAGCGAAGAAGACCTGGCTCGCATCCCTCAGGAAAACACTAAAACCATTGATATATTGGATTTTATAAAATTAGAACAACTGGACCCGATTTATTTTGATAAAAGCTATTACCTGGAACCTGTTTCAGGTGGGGACAAAGCGTATACACTCATAGTTGAAGCCATGAAAAAAACAGGAAAAATTGCACTGGCCAAAATTATGATACGGTCAAAACAATCATTAGCGGTACTACGGGTGAAGGATGAGCATTTGATTATGGAAACCATCTTTTATCCGGATGAGATTAGATCCCCTGCTTCATTGGGAAAGGGGATCGGGGTAGAGAAGCTGCATGAGAAAGAAATAAAAATGGCGGTTAGCCTGATTGAGAATCTATCCATTGATTTCGACCCGGCAAGATATCAGGACAATTATCGTCAAGCTCTCTGGGAGATGATTGAGGCTAAAATCGCCGGAGAGGAATTTGTCAGCCCGGCCCCGGAACGGCAAGCCGGTAATGTAGTGGACCTAATGGAAGCTCTGAAGGCCAGTGTCAAGCTGGCTGAAGAGAACAAGAATGAGGGGAAGAAAAAGGGCAGCCCAAAGAAAGCGGCTAAAACCGGAAGTTAGCGATGGAAATATTCTTGCGAGAAATCCGCAGTATGGACCCGATAAATTGCGGGCAAGCTTTTGACAGCGAGGATTTTCTCTATCAGGTGAAATGGGATGGGGTGCGGATGCTGACTGCTGTTGCCGGAGAACAAGTCACCCTGCTTAACAAAAGGGGAAACCTGCGTAGCAGGCAGTATCCCGAGTTACAGAATCTGCCCAATTTGATCAAGGCCAGTACTGCGGTTTTGGATGGAGAAATCGTGGTGCTCCGTGAGGGCAAACCCAGCTTTCCAGCGGTGATGCAAAGAGATAACTGCCGGAATCCAATGAAGATTCAACATTTAAGTAAAACTCTGGCCATTTCCTATATGGTTTTCGATCTTCTTTATCTTAATGGTAGAGATTTAAGGTCAGCAAGCTTGGTAGACCGCCTCTCTCAGCTGGCGGAACTCTTTGATAATCAAGGCTGCCTTTATCTGGTGGAGAATTTTTCTCAGGGAACTATCCTTTTCGATTCGGTTCAGAGGGCGGGCTTGGAAGGGATAGTAGCCAAAAGAAAGAACAGTTTCTACCGCCCGGGAAAACAACATGATGATTGGTTTAAAATCAAATGTCGCCGCAGTCAGAATTGTCTGGTGGGGGGTTATACTTTACGAGGGAAACAAGTAAATGCTCTGTTATTGGGTGTTATGCGTGATAGAAGCTTAAGTTTTGCCGGTAAAGCCAGCAGTGGCCTGGATGCAGAGCAATTGCAAATACTGTCCGAGACCCTGCCTCGGTTGGAAGTGAAGGATTCTCCCTTTCCCGAGCCGACCCCGGCAGGTTCACATTATATCACCCCTCAATTGGCGGTAGAGGTTGAATATCTAGAGTGGACAGATTCTTTGCATCTTCGCTTTCCGGTGATAAAGTCCTTCATGAAAAATTCGGAAGCTGATTGCAATGTATAAAAGGGAAGTGAGGGGTAAGGAGTCAGCGTAAAAGATTACTATTTAATATTCGTTCAAGCACAATCAGATTCACTTTTCATCAATCCTTGTGTTCTCGGGGCATGGGGTTTAAAAGAAAGGAATAGAGTTATGGGCGAATCAGCAACGATAGCCATAGCGGGAAGAGAGATTAAGCTTACTAATCTGGACCGGGTTCTCTGGCCGGAAGACGGCTATTGCAAAAGAGATTTAGTGGAATACTATGCAGCGGTTTTTCCCTATATGCTTCCTCATCTAAGCGAGCGTCCGCTGGTCTTCACCCGCTATCCGCGGGGAATTGGAGAAAAATCATTTTATCAAAAAAATGCCCCGGAAGGCCTTCCGCAGTGGATAAAAACTTTCACCTGGACTGGCAGTGATGGCGACAGCAAAAACTATGTCCTGATACAGCAAACGGCAGATCTTATGTGCTTGGCCAATCTTGCCTGCATTGAAATTCATCCCTGGTTATCACAAATCAGCAGTATTGAATATCCTGATTTCATAGTATTTGACCTGGACCCTTCGGAGCAGAACACCTTTGGGCAAATTGTTAGTGTAACCCGCCTGTTGCAGGAATTAATGGAAAGTCTCGGCCTCCGGGTGTATCCCAAAACCTCAGGGGCCAAAGGGCTTCACCTTTACCTCCCCATAGCCAAAGGTTATACCTATAGCCAAATACGCCGTGTGGCCCAGGCGATGGCGGAGATGGTTTGCCAGGTGGTTCCCGATATTGCTACCACCGAGAGAGCCATGAAACGCCGGGGGCCTCGGATTTACCTGGACTACCTGCAAAACGGCCTGGGCAAAACTGTTTGTGCTGCTTACAGCGTTCGTCCTCATAAGGGCGCTCCCTGTTCCACCCCTATTGAGTGGCAGGAACTTGAGTCTGTAAGACCAGATCAGTTTACGATTAAAACCCTGCCGGAGCGACTTCAGCAGGTAGGCGATTTATTCGCTGATGTTTTATACGACCGCCAGGATCTAAAAAAAGCCATGGCGACATTGGGGGTTTATTAGCGTTCAAAGGATTATTATTCTAACCCCAATTCATTTTTCAATGCTTTTTGTAAGGTTTGAGAGAAATTTATACCGGCTTTTTCGGCTTTGGTATTTAACCAATTAGGAATACTTAAGGTTTTCTTTACCGCATGGTTATCGTTCTCGCGACGGTATTCAACTGTATCAATATCAATTAGATTAATGAAGCTGTTTGCTTCACAAGGAATATCTTTAATCTTGCCTGGTGTAGGAATTATTTCATCCTTGTTTTCGGCGTCCACCAGCCACATAGAAATGGCATCACGTGCCATTTCTATAGCTTCAACAAGCGAGTCCCCGAAGGTGAAACACCCGGGCAAATCGGGTACAGCTACAGTATAGCTGTTTTTTTTATCTATGGTGAATACAGCGGGATAAACATATTTCATAATTATAACCATTCCTTTCTTGAGGCACAAAACGTCATGAAAGATTTCTTTCAGACTTATTCTCCTTTCAAAGTAGTTAATTACCCCCAGGATCGGATTTATTTTAGTCCTGCTGCCTTGAGGATATTATTTAGAGTGCCTATGGGCATATCTTTTTTATGTCTTGGTATAGGAATCTTTATTCCAGGTTTATCAGGATTAGTAGCCAGGTGGTGTTTTCTACCTTCTTCTATATACCATCCATTTTCCTTTAATAATTTAGGATTTCCCGCTCTGTCATGTTAAATCCTCCTGTTGTCTGATAGCATAATACGTAATAATACGTACGTCAATATTTTCTTAAGCATAAAGATACAAAATATTTTATTTGGAATAGCAGCAGTTTACCTTTTTTCGTGAGAAAAACCAGCTTGTCAGCGTCCTGACACACCAGCTTTTTCTCGTGCATTCTCATTGCTATACAGCCAATGGATTTATAATACATATTAGGTCATGATTTGCTGGTCAATGGCTGTTGCCAGGGGCTTGCTTTGCGGGCCGAAGAATACGGTAACGGCAATATTATTACGGACAAACAGTACGCTCTGCCCAGCAACGGTAAATGATATATCGCCGGCTACCGGCGGATCGTTTCTTATGATATCGGGATTGCTTATTTTCGATAATCTTTCCACCAGCACTTCCCGGGCGGTGTGTTCATCATCAGCCACATTAATATCCACCGTATAATCCCGGCCATCTGCCGCAGTTATCTGCCAGATCTTTTGCGAAGCAATGTCTTCTATCAATTTGGCATCTTTAATTAGGTTTACAGCCGAGAATCGAGGGGTAAAATCCTGCCGGGCGGGTCGATTGCTTATCGGCAAATCATCCAGCCCAAATTGCGCCCGAATCATCTTCTTGAATTTGGCTAATGAAGAATTGTCAATATCCTTTCTTTCCATGCTCGTTACCTCGCTGCTTATTCCGACCGGTTCCAGTGCCATTAAATACATGTTGACCACTTGCTGATCTTTTACCAGGCGTTCCCGGTAAAACGCTCCTTTATAGGGGGTGTTAACCGGAACATTTACTTTGGGGCTGCTGGTTTGGGCATAGGCATAGTTCGCCGGCAGATAAGCTGTTTTCCCGCTTACATCGCTCTGACCCGGGTATTGGCTCTGATCCACTTTCAAACAAGCATCATAGATGCCGATATCCTGACGGGTGGTGGGC
>NZ_DCEA01000114.1:4574-4781 GCF_002316705.1 Syntrophomonas sp. UBA1041 | reverse complement strand
CTGACGGGTGGTGGGCTCGCTTAGGGTAATTTCATGATAGGAAAACCCGCCCCCAAAAGGAACTATCCAGTTAGGATTTTCATTGTCACAGCCAATGGGTATTATTTTGTTAAGATTAAAATTGCTAAACATTATATTGGTATAAGCATGAACTCCGGCTGATGCCGCCAGAGTGGCAACAAGATTGGCGCAGTCAGTGCAATTGAG
>NZ_DCEA01000114.1:0-4328 GCF_002316705.1 Syntrophomonas sp. UBA1041 | reverse complement strand
GATCATTCAAGTATTTGCTCATTTTAACCCGACGCTGATCATCGGTATAGAATGAAGCCCCACGCGTAGTATCATATCTGAATGATGACGAATTATTGTGGGAAGTTGCGAGCGCACCGATCACATCCGTTGATGCAGGCGGAATCATCTTTATCAAAACATCAATCACATCAGTCCATACATAAGTGATATCCCCGGCGTTATAGGCGCCGGCGGCACTGTTCCAGGGGTGTTTGGGAGTGTTCGGCAGGGTGTAAACCAGGTGATTGGAATTGATTATAAACTTGCTTTGCTTGTTGTCCAGATCCTGGAATGACCATTTCCAGGTGTTGCTGTTTTTGCTTATGGAGGCATTCTTGATAAGATCAGACAGGCTCAGATTAACATCGATGGTTTTAGTTTCATTTTTGGCAATATTGATTTCATTCGTACTTACATTCCCCAGCAGCGGATGGGCGCTGTCCAGCTCCTGCGCCGACAGCTTGCAGCGCAGGGATTCAGCCGTCGAGGATACGAATTTGACCGTGATGGTCAGACGGGGGTTGGTCAGCAAGGCCGGTATGAATACTCCGCTCATGTTAATCTGCTCATTACTGCCTTTGCTGAATTCCATGCTTACCGGAGCATTGCTCTGGTTGCTGCGAAAATGAATACTACCCAGGGAGGGGTCGGCATCGTGATCAAACTTCAATGAAACTATCTGCAGTTCGCCGTCAGCCGCAGGACGTTTTTTGTCTTGCGCAATGATTAACGCAGCTACTACTGCAACTGTGGCAGATGCGGCTACTACTCCCCAGAAGACCGGTGATTGCAATAGAGTACCGAAACCGGCGGTTATGCCCCCGCAGCTGAAAAAGGACATGGCCCCGGCGCGTCCGGTTTGGGCCGCAATCTGTACTGGTCTGGCTTCGGCTACTTCTTCCATAGGGACTTCCTGATACTCTACTCCCCGGATGCGGCGGCGGCGAAGTCCTGTTGACCCCAGCATCCACATGCCGGCGCTGCCGGCTGCCTGAACCCCATATACGGAGTGAGTGACCTCCTCGCTGGTTTTGCTGTCGGTTTCCATTTGCCACTGCTGTTCGGGAGTCAATGTGGCCCACAGGGGATCTTCTTCGGTGGGGATAAAACAGGCAACCCCTTTCTCGCAGTCCAGTGGATTGGTGTTTTCCGCCAGGACAAACCGGACGTTGCGTACCAGGGCAATCGGCTTGTTATATACGATTTCCTGGGGATACTGCTGGGCCATAAACATATTGGATACTATGTGCGGGTCAAATATGAAGGGGGGATTGTCAATATAGCTGTTGATCTTTTCCGGGCTTAAAGCCTCATCAAACTCAGCCATATAGTCAATATATCCTTTGTAGCCTACCGTGTAGTCAGGCCGTCCGTCAATAGTGCGGGCACCGATAACGGCAGTCTCCCTGCCGGCCAGCGGGCGGGTGGCGGTACCGCTATTGTCGGCAGTGCCATCTACATACAGGGTTACATGGTTATGGGCTACTGTAACCGCGAAATCACCCCACTGATCAGGCAGTAACTCCCGCTCGGAAACAATTGACGCAGTACCGTTGGCAAAAACCAGCTTGAAGTTGTTGGATGCAGTTTTCTGCAGGAGAATCTCCAAACCGCTGCTTCTGTCATCACGGCGGTTGGAATACAGACAGATCTGCGCCAGTTGGGTACGCTGCGGGAAAACCTTGCCAATGATGGAATAGGCGGTGGGTTCAGTGGACAGGTTATTGGTCAGCAGAGCACAGCCGCTGCCGTCCCAGGCGGTGCAAGCCACCAGATTGACGATTGCAGATCTGTGTTTGGTATTATCTCCTGCTATCCAGATATTAAGCTGGCTCTTGCTTCTATCAAGCGGTTGGCGCTGGGAGAAATCCAGCCAGGCCACACAGTGCTCGGATGAAGTCAGCGGATTGGCGGCAGCGGCCAGAATCTGCTCCGGCGACAGGACCTGGTCGTGAACCTGAATGGCAGTAACATACCCGTTATGACCGCAGCCTATGTCATAATTATTATTGTTGACTGCCGCTGTTCCGGTTTTGGTCTGTTTTAAAACCGGATAGCCCTGCAAATACAGGGCTGTATCGGTTCCGTCATAGCTTATCGCGGCGTAATAGAAATACTGGGGGACCAGCTTTACCTCGTTCGGATAATCGGTTTTTAAACTGCAGAAGCCGGGAGCGTTGAAATATATCATGCCTTCCTCTATACCCAGCTCAAAGACACCTTCCTGCCGGTACAGGACTCCCCGCGAGCTGTCACTGAGCAGGCTGAAAAACACCTGCAGCGTGAACGGGCGGGATCCGCCCAGGGTGAAATCCGGGATGGGGTTATGCTGCATATAACTGTCGTTATACGTTCTCAGCCCATTGATGTTTTTGCGGTTAATATTTTTCATGGTTCAGCACCTCTTTTATGGCCGCCTGCCAGTTGCGGCTCAGTTTTTCACTTTCAGCAATAACCTCGGCGGGAACATCAATATTCTCGATTTGGTTCAGGTAATCGATAGCCAACCCCTGGGCGTAGTTGTCGCCTACCACAAATCCGTTGCAGATCATGGTGTGCGCTTCGCCGCTCAGATCCAGGTTGAAGATTCTCTTTCCGAAAGCGAGCGGATAAGCGTATTTTATGCGGCTGTAGCTGCCGTCCTCCATCAGCAGTTCATCGCGGTCGTTCAGCAGGATAAGCGGTTTGGAACCATTTCTGCTTATGAAGGGGTGATCCCGGGTGGCATAAATCTCCGCGTCATTGTCAGCCCGCAGGCAATACAGGGTTTCATCGGTACCGCTCCACACGTTGGTGACGGTGGCAGGCATCCCTTGAGTATTGGCCATCACCTGGTCGCCTATCCGCACCTCTTGGATCTTCCGGGCGATTCCATCGGCCATCCGCACCAGGGTATCTTCCGCCAGGCAGCCCCAGTACAGATGTATCTTGGAAATCTGTTTGTAGTGGGGACTGGGCTGGGAAATCGGATAACTGGAAACCTTTAAGAGGTGTTCCTGATTATCTTCATGGACATAGAATATAGCCTCCATATCAAATTTGTAGGCGCGATTGCCCGCAATTACGCTTTCGGTAATATAATTGTTCCAATACTGGTTAAACGTCCAGTTAAAACCGCCTGCCTGGGCCTGGAATTGCGGAGCTTCGCCATTATAGAAAAGACCGCCAAAGCCTTCGCAGTTCAAAATTACCCCTACACTGTTGGGCTTGACCCGATCAAAGGTGTAGCCGCCGGCCAGCACCACCTGGCCCCGGTTGTCCAGATACAGCTTCTGATGTCTTTCCGGGGTACGAGCTTCCGGATAGCTGTAATCGATTTTTTCGGCAGCTATAGGAGTACGGGCATAACAAACCCCGATGTCGTCAGCCGGGCCGGATTTTTTATGAACGGGGTCGGTGATATCGATATGGTCAATAACCTCAGCCACCGAGGTTAGCAAGGTGCTCTCAGTTATATAGGAGTTTAATAAATTGCTGTTGGCAAATTCCCAGGTGGCATGCAAAATCGCCTTGATATTGTGGTTGGGCAGATTCACCTGCTCAACCGTACAGGTAATGGTGAGATTTTTATGCCCGTTGCCGAATGCCGTATTGCAGCCGATAATATTATTCCCGTCATACAGGGTCAAGGTTACAAACATGCGCAGCGCAAATTGGGTCAGACAAACCGTGCCGAAGGAAGTGAGTTTTTGCCCGGCCTGGTCATAGGTGATGTCATTGACCATACAGCTATCTACAAAACCTTTGGCTGCGGATGAATCCCGATAATGATCAACATAGTGCTGACGAGTGTTGACAGCCAGCGCATATAATTGCGGGTATTCCTGCTGGAAATGGTCAACTCCGCCGCACATGGCACAGAAGCAATCGTAATCCTCTTCACGGGCAAAATTCAAGGGCATGGATCGGTTACGCTGCAGGTTGTGCGCCTGGGTTGTTTTGTATAGTGATGCAAAGTAGTCCTGCATTATAATCCCCTCTTTCATAATTTGTTTTCATTAATATAGCATTAATTCCAGCAAATATCATTTATTTTTGCTCTCCTCTTGCTTACACTTTTTTGGTGTCATTTCTTTCTTTGACTCAATCCGGAGATGTTATGGTTTTGTTCAGTTTCTGTAAGAACAGAAGGTTTGTTTCGGGAAAGAAAGATGCTTGGGAAATATATGCAAAAGAACTCTAAATGCAAAAAAATGCATATAAATTAATGTCAAAACAGGCGCCAAAATTTGTGTCAAATAAAAAAGCACTTCCAATAAATCCTTGAAAGTGCCGATTTTACTTATGGTACGCCCGAGAGGAATCGA
>NZ_DCEA01000095.1:22505-22903 GCF_002316705.1 Syntrophomonas sp. UBA1041 | reverse complement strand
TAAAGGTCGAAAGTCTGTTCATTAAATGACATCAAACTTTCGACCTTGGACTTTAGACTGAATTATTTGGGGGTGTAAGAAAATGTTAACCGAACAGGAACGGCCGCAGGTCATAAGAATAATAAAATAACGCCTAATATTGAAACGCAGGCGCCAAGTATCTCCTTTGGCGCTACTTTCTCTTTGAGCACCGATATGGATATGGGGATGATAATAATCGGCGAGATGGAGGTGATGGACGAAACTATACCCGTGGCGGTGTGTTGCAAGGCAAATAATGACAAGTTAACCCCGATAAAGGGACCCAATACAGATCCCACAGCTATCTGCCCTAGTGCCCTTTTATTGCTGAAAGAGGCCGTAATTTGAGGCCATTTCTTTCTGGCTGTTATCAGAAT
>NZ_DCEA01000095.1:21571-22236 GCF_002316705.1 Syntrophomonas sp. UBA1041 | reverse complement strand
CCGTACTTGCTGAAAATAAGGCCCAATGCCTGTCCTAATGCTCCAAGGGAAGCGTACAAAATGCCCTTAACCGGCCGATTAAAGTGTACCTTTTTTTCATGAGGGTTTCTATTGAGTATTACCAAGCTGATGCCAGCCATGGTCAGAAATATCCCTGCCAAACCTAGAACCGATATTTTTTCCCCCAAAAGCAGAAAACCCATCAGGGCAGCCAGGGGCGGAGAGGCCGACATGATCAAAAGTGATATTCTCGAACCGATCTGAACATAGGCCTCAAACAGAAAGATATCCCCTAACACAAAGCCCAGCAGACCCGAAATTAACAACCAGACCCAAGTATGCCCAGACGCATCGGTTGGCAAAATGAAGCCCCTTGTAACAAATGCGCCAACACTACATAGCAGGAAAGCCACGGGGAGCCTTAGGTAATTGACGGATAAAGACCCCACCTTTTTCCCAGCGGCCTCGTATGCCATGGAATTAAATGTCCAGCAGAGGGCGGTACCTAATGCAGCCAGTTCTCCAAGATGTGCAATCATAGTATTTTTCACCAGATAATCTTCAGTTTTTATTTCGCGGTTACCGCTTAATTATATCTTACCACGGCAGATAATTTGGCGGAAGCTTTAGATATTCATCAACGCCTTAATATTCCTCGGTATTGC
>NZ_DCEA01000095.1:17837-21426 GCF_002316705.1 Syntrophomonas sp. UBA1041 | reverse complement strand
GGTATTGCTTCGTACCACTCGTTCATGGCCGATAAACACCTTTGATTATCAATGAGAAACCTGTCTTTTCTTATTGCCCCTGTGGGACAATTATCTATGCAGATACTGCAACTATGGCACATTTCTGCTGTTACTGCATTTCTCCATTCGTCTTCTTCGCATGGCACATCCGAAAAATAGGCTACCAACGAAAAATTACTGCCCAGTCCATTAACATATGTGATGCACACGATGTGAGGCTATGATCTGTAACCTGTCACCGTGCCTTATCTTCATTGGTTAACTCTGTCGTAATAAATAACCCCCAGGTATCTTTTACCTTTTCCCTGCTGCCACCAATAGCATCATCGGACGGCGCAGCTCGTCCTGCATACCGGGATCGCCCATAAGTTCATTGGCCGGTTGGGGTTCTACTAATTTGATGATCTTGAAGCTATTCTCAATGAGGGTGTTGATATAGGTGGTCAGGGTGCGGTGATATTTCGTGACTTCTTCGCCTAGGAAGATTGCTTTGCGCTCCCCTTCTTCGAAATATCGGTCTACCGGCCAGTGCAGTGGTTTGCCATTTGCATCGCAATACCATTGCTGCTCCCCTTGTGCGGTAAAAATGGGATGTTCGACAGAAAAGACAAAATCGCCACCGGGTGCCAGGCATCGGCTGACTCCCTTGCATATATCGTCAAAAGACTTGATGTAGTGAAATACCAGCGAGCTGATTACTGTATCAAAGGAGTTCTCCGGGAAATCGATATCCTCAACCGGCATATGGATATACTCGATAGAGGTGGCGGTCGTTTTTAGCCGGGCTTCCTGCAGCATCTTTTCTGAAAGATCAATCCCCATCACCCGCCGCGCACCCTGCTCAGCCGCATAGCGGCAATGCCAGCCAAAGCCGCACCCCAGATCCAGAACACGCCGGTCCCGGAAATCGGGCATCATCTTACGAAATTCATGCCATTCGCCTGAGGCCTGCAAACCGCCTACAGAGCGCGCCATTTGCTTATATTGGCTGAAAAATCGTGGATCATCATACTTATTCTCTTTCACTTTCCTCACGCCCTTCCAAGACAACAAGACAAATGAACCGTCTCCTTGTCTTGCCTTGTCTTGTCTTATTTCACTCACGCGTTTTGCACTTGCCCAGGGACGCCACTTAAGCGACTTGTTATTCCCCTATGATCTTAACGAGCACTCGTTTTGGGCGTTTACCGTCATATTCTCCGTAAAATATCTGCTCCCAGGGGCCAAAGTCAAGCTTCCCCTCAGTAATCGCCGCGACAACTTCGCGCCCCATAATCTGCCTTTTTAAATGGGCGTCGGCGTTATCTTCATAGCCATTATGACGGTATTGGCTGTACGGCTTTTCCGGGGCCAGTTGTTCAAGCCAGTCTTCAAAATCCTGATGTAATCCGGACTCGTTATCGTTAACAAACACACTGGCGGTAATATGCATCGCATTTACCAGCACCAGCCCTTCGGTGATGCCGCTTTCATTAATACAGGACTGCACTTGCGCAGTGATATTCACATAGCCCCTGCGGGACGGCAGATTAAACAGAAGTTCCTTACGGTAAGATTTCAACTCAATCCCATCCTTTTCTTCATTCTCCGACGGGGACAGGGGGACGGGGACAGGGGGACGGTTCCTCTGTCTTGCCCCTTTACCTAAAACATTCCTGACTCTGGCAAGACAGAAGAACATTCCGCCGTCTTCCTTCGTTTCTGCCTCTTAGTAGAGCTTTCTGACGAATCGTCCATAAAGCAGCCAAATCCAAATTAGAGATATCAACGCTGCCGGCAATAGCAGCAGTACGTTTTGCGTAATACAGAATTCCGCAATCCAGAAAGAGGGCAAGGGTGCGGCGAGATATTTGACGTTCGATAATATGAAAAATGGTACCAGCAGTCCTAGTATCAAAAGTCCCGCCATTTTTGCCATTGCCATACCTTCCACTCTGTTGCGCGATAAGGAAAAGATCAAGAGTGCCACGGTTATACTCAGTAAGCAGGTCAGCAGGCAAACAGCCAGTGCTGTCCAAAATAGCCAGACTGTTAAGGTAAAAAACGACATCAGCAATACAGATGCCACCAGCGCGATTAGTGCCGGGAATACCAGCCTTGACATGACATAGCCTGATTTTCCCACTGGAGTAACTGCCATGTATCCTGCCATATTCTCATCCCGTTCGGTCAGCATCACCATCGCAGAAACATAACAGAACAGATACGGGGTTAACAGACTAAGTAGCAGATCAAACAGAAGATAGTAATCCGACAAAATCGCTTGCTGCTGAAAATACCCGCATAACAGCCCCTCAATCAATGGAATGCCATATCGGAAAAATAACGCCGCCAGCAGGGGGGCGAAACAAACCGCCCAAAGCATATTGTCTCTGATAATTTGACGGATGAATACGCCAAAAGAGCGCCAAAGCGGTTTCACAGCTTGATCCCCCCCAAGGATTTAAACATTTTGACAACCGCCCTGTTTGCCAACATGGCGATAAGAACAGTCCAGACTGCCAGGACCGCCAAAGCAGCCCCAGAGTGCCTCCCGTTTTGCAAAAGTTCAATCGTGCTGGCACCTGGATGCAGCAACAGCCAACCCGGGTCCCATCTGAAAAGATAGGCAATGGCCGGAATGTTGATCAGCAGTTCAGCCGGTACCGCGGCAAGCATGAAATCATTCAGACTGATACTTTTGGCAGCAGCAATAAGCCCCACTGCTGAAAATAGGCAGGAGCACAAGAAAACACCGATAATAAAATAGAAAGGATTCTGTACTGCTTGGGCGGGTATTCCGATCGTAAGAGCAACTATGGTGGAAATTAAGGCAATCGAAAGCACCTTGGACAATATGTATTCGTACGGCCTGATCGGGGATATGGCGATGCTGTCCAGCGCGCGTTCGCCTTTTTCGAACAGGATGAGTGCTCCCATGAAAAACAGCCCTATCGCCGCAGGATCCGAAAAAATCAGCAGGACTGAAGTTTTCCCCCTCCATGCCTCTGGCAGTGCAAACAGGACGCAAATATACAAAATGGAGAATACGACATATAAAAAGTAAAACCCGTATTTATACTGAAGCCGAAGATCACCGAGCAGCAATGCTTTTAGCTTCATTGCAGCCGCCTCCCTGTCAACTCTACGAAAACATCGTTCAGAGTGGGTTCACTGCTATGAATTGACAGCAGCCGGTTTTCACTAATCATTTTTTGCAGTACTACGTCTTCTCCCGTGCGGTTTAAAATTCCCTCCGCCTCTTTCTCCTGTCCATTCTCAAGATAGCTATACTTGATCTTGGAAGCCCTTTTGGACATGATCAAATTACGAGGCGTATCAAGAGCCCTCAAGTCACCATCCACGATAAAGGCAACCCGGTCGCAGAGTTCGGTCGCATCATACATATTATGAGTGGTCAGCAAAATGGTTTTCCCCCGCGCTTTTTGCTGCAGTATAATATCCTTCATTTGCCTGGCATTAGAAGGGTCAAGCCCGGAAGTCGGTTCATCCAAAAATAATAGTTTGGGATCATGAAGCAGAGCTTTTATGAAGTTCAGCCTCGATTTCATTCCTTTGGAAAAATCGG
>NZ_DCEA01000095.1:14501-17694 GCF_002316705.1 Syntrophomonas sp. UBA1041 | reverse complement strand
TTTTGTCAGCATCTGCGAAAAGCCCCACGCTTTTTAGTAAAGAATCGATATCAGATTGTTTTTTATAAAGCGAGGCAAAATAGCGCAGGTTCTCCCGGCCAGTCAATTTTTCATAAAGACTTGGGAATTCAAAATCGACCCCGATTTCTTCGTAAAAGGCACTACTGTGATGCTTTACCTCGATACCATCCACTTGGACGCTCCCCTGATAATTAGTTAGAAGCCCGGTAAGGATTTTTTGTAGCGTGCTTTTGCCGGCACCGGAAGGACCCAAAAATCCAAAAATCTCGCCATTGAAGACATTAAAGCTGATGTTTTTGATAAACGATTGCTTTGTATAGCTGAACTTCAGGTTTTGTACACTAATCACTTTATCCTCTCCTCAAACATCTGTATCACAATACCCCGGATCATCAGCTTTAACGTGTCGCCAAACTGATTGCTTCCTATTTCCTGTTTGTGAAGCATCGTTAAAAAGATCGCCCTTAAGGCAGCGCCAAATATCTCGCTGTTTTCATCATTGATTCCGGGGGCCATGGGAACCACGGCAAGGAGTTGCTGGATGCTAAAATTGTCAATTTCCGTATGTTCCTGGGTTACCTCCGGAGGCAACTTGCGCATCAGCAACTCAATATCGCCATCAATGATAAACCGGTATAAAAATGATTCCTCGACCTTTTGATACACATTAAAGATCAAATCAGTCACCGCCACCGCTGTTACAGGGATAGGAAGGGCTTCCATTTTGAGCTTTAAATAGGCATGCATTTCATCATGAAAAGCACGAAAAACATCGAAGAATAAAAGCTCTTTGGAGTCATAAAAAAGATAAAAGGTTCCTTTTGGTATGTTGACTCTCTTTACAAGTTCATCTACTGTTGTTTTTCGCATGCCATATTGCTTTAGGCAATTCTGAGCTTCTTCTATCAGTCTGCTTTTGATGTATTCGCGCTCATTTTCCGTCAGGGGTTTCGGCATAAGCTCACTTCCATAAGCGTAATTTCACTTTCCGTACATTTGACTATATATGTATTTATAGTCAAATGATAAATAAAGTCAAGCGTGCCAGAAAGGACAAGGGGACGACTCGATATCACTCGAACTTTCCTTGATCACTTTTCCGATATGAGTCATTGAAGATAATGCTCAATCTTACCCCTGGTATACAGAAACAATAAGGCTAATAGATGATATTAAGTTGCACAGACAATGAAACACAATTGATATGTAAATGTTTTTCTTCTTCCAAGCAACGAATGCAGCAGGAAAGAATACGGAAATTCTAAACAAATTATTGAATGGCAACCACAGATGATACAACGAAAACAGAACGGTGACTATCAACGGTGCCCAATTACCAAATCGACTCATTTTCGGTGTGAGGTAACCTCTGAAAAACAGTTCTTCCACAATCGGACCGACAATAACATTAAACAAAAGGTACCCAATAAAAGTAAACAGTAAAATGCCCTTCGAATACTGCCCAAAATATTCAATATTAGCCCAGTCAAAATACTCGGGTGTAATCTGCTTCAGGTAATTTGAAATTGGAGCAAACAAGTTGTTTTCCAATGGTGCTAGCGTTACAGACATAATTCCTGCAAAAGCGAAGAGCAGAGACCCATATAAAAACACTTTCCACCAACTCATTTTGCTGTAACGGGAAAACGCACTTTTTAGAGAAAAACTGCCATATTCTTTTTTGCTGGCATACATGACTATACCTAATTCGATTGGAAACAAAGTGAAAGCAGCGCAAAGATAGAATAATATCAATGAAGGAATTACATTTTGTGCGAGCCCTGCGAAGATGTAAACTATAGTTAACACTGAAGTAGGAATAAAAATCAGACACAGTAACTTCGGAATACTTATTTGTTCAATGCTTTTATTTGTTATTGTCATTTGTCATCCTCACAATACTCCTAGATTTCCTCAGTCTAGTGATTACCTTGTGCAACCCTTGCGGAGCAGGCAACAGAAATATGGCATCTTCCATGAATTATAGAACTGCATACTCGGCTTATCAACCGCGCTTTTGAAAATACTCATCCGCGAGTATGGCGTAGATGGCCCTGTCAATCCACTCTTTGTCGACGCGCCCCCAGAACGATTTAAGGTGCAGGGCTTCCCGGCGCATGCTGTTGCGTTCCATAATCCGGTATGAACCATAATTGTCAGCGGCGCAAAAGGCATTGATGCGCCGCAGTTTCAAATCCCCAAATCCGTAGCGGATTAGCTCGCCACCAAGCTCCGTTCCGTAACCGCGTTTCCAATAATCCATGTGGAGAATCCAGCCGATTTCGGCCGTATCGTTATCAACGTCCGGATATATGCCGCAACTGCCGATCACCTTGCCAAGATCTTTCGGAACTACGGCAAAATCCTTGCCGCGTTTGGCAGAATTGATGAAGTCCTGTGTCTGTTTGGCGTCATTGGGTCCCCAAGACATATAGCGCGTATTAGCCGGATTACTGGCCCATGAATGTACGGCATCAAAGTCCTCAATGACGAGCGGCCGCAAAATCAACCGCCCTGTTTCGAGCGTGTCCTTGTATGTCATGGCGTGTTCTCCCTATCTCAATTAGTCTGGACGAATTTCCCTTTGATAAAGGTTTTCGCTCCAGTTTATGACCGTATTGTGTTTCTCCCGTGCTAACAATTACTCAATTCCCTAATTTTCAACTACCGATGTCTTTTTCCTGCTATTGCCATGCGAATAACCGCCATTTTGGGCAGTTTCGCTACTGGATCAACCACCCACCCGCCCGCAGCTTCCCACTCTTCAATAAATTCCCCAATGCTTTGGTAGCGGGCCTCCCGCTCCGGCGATACCGCCCTACGGGCTACATAGTATAACGCCCGCGGTCCGTCCCACTGAAAAGGCGCCTTTTCATAGAAATCAACATCACAGATGGTCAGGCGATCAGTGGCAAAGTCGTACATGATGCAGCCGTCATAAAAATCGATGGCCACATAGCCCTTTTGGGCGACATACTCATGAAACTCGAAAATCTGATGCAAGGTGTCTAGCCGTAGGTTAATGGGCAAGTTGCGCAAACGGTAACTGGGACATTGGGGATGCTGATATTTGGGATATCTAGCGAAGTTCCAGTGGGCGTGTAGGCAGTCGCCATCCGCCCATTCGAAGAGAGCGGCGAACCCACTGGGCGTATCGCATTGATCAATTAAT
>NZ_DCEA01000095.1:0-14286 GCF_002316705.1 Syntrophomonas sp. UBA1041 | reverse complement strand
ATGCAGTTATGATCGGAAATCTTCACCATACCGCATTTTTCGTAAAACCTGATTGTCTTTTCATTCTGTTCGGTCATCAGGATAACTTGTCGAATTACTTGATATTCTTCCAGTATGCGCTTTAATAGATGGCTCCCAATACCTTGCCCCTGGTATTTTTGCAGAACCAAAATATCTTGGATATAAATAATGGTTTGGTTATCCCCTATTACGCGAATCAAACCGACCAGTTTATCATCGTCCCAGGCAGTCAGCACTTTTAGTGAATTCTCAATCGCCTTTTTTAATCGCATACTATCGTTTGTATAGGCTGACCACCCGACATCACCATATAAATTCATCAACTCTTCGATTTCAGGTATTACATCTTCTTTAATCGTGATTATGTTCATTTTATCCTCTTCAGGCCTTCTTTTGCGCGACAAGTTGCTAACAATCAGTACATCTCGGAGCAAACCATGTTTTCCTTCTGCCACATTGACAGGTATGTTCTGCTTTCTGTTCTGAAAGCCATTTTTCTACTTCAATTTCTTTAATTCTGAGCATGTTTTTGTATGCTAATTCGTGGTGTCGCACGCCATCGTTGTAGAAATCGCCCAAAACGCTACAGGGAAACTCTCCGCAATTTCCACAGTGAAGCAGGCCTTTGCTAATACAACAGGCACGCGTAGGACAGTCATTTACAAGCTCGGTTTCATTTCTGCATCCCATGCAATTAAAGTTTTCTTTGTAATTCTTGCAGCCTCCGCAATATAAGCCACAAAGAGATAGCTCTTCATACTGCTCCACTTAAATCCTCCTCGTGCCCACGTACCTGCACCTGCGTACCCGCCTCATCCCTTCCAGGTTTCACAAAAGGTAATTTCTTTTGCGCTTTTCTTTTCTTTCGGCGCTGTATCATCTTTCGGGTAACCGACCGGCAGCAAAAAAAGGCAGACCATGTTTTCTGGCAGTCGCAGAATCCGGTTCGCTTTTTCGACATCCAGAAATCCAATAAAACAGGCGGACAAGCCATGTGATACGGCAACCAAATACATATGTTCTGCTGGAATTAAAGGTGTCGGGTTCGCAAGGAGCGTTTTTACACTCTTTCGGTTCGGATATTTGTTGAGGTACTCAATAAACTCTTCACTGAACCTTAGTTTATTGACGATCAGCCCAAAATCATCTTCAGGCAAGCCAAGCAAATCCCAGCTAATATCAGCGCAGCAGGCTATTACAACAGGCGCTTCCGCGATCCACATCTGCTCTCCTGCGGCATGTGCCAATTCCTCTTTCAGATTGGCATCTTTTATGACACCGAAGCGATAAGACTGCCCATTGCCACCGGACGGACTCAAACGGGCCGCCTCCAGCATTTCGTCAATAATCTTTTCAGGTATACCTTTTTCGAGAAAAGAGCGGGAAGACCTGCGGGCTTTAATAGCTTCCATAACTTCCATCAACATACCTCCAAATTTGGGGCACAGCGTTTCGGCGCTGCCTGCCCTTTTTTCAACACCTATCCCCAACCTGCTCTCTCACCAGATTAACACATCCAGCAAACCGCACAGGGGTAAAATTCATTTCCGCAGCCATTTTTCCCGGCGCTGGCAAGGGACAGGGGCATAGGACAGAAGTACATTATGATTACAAAGTCCGCCACAAAGCACCTAAATAACCTCCCCCGAATATTTCAGAATCAGCAGACTGCGGAATGTTAAATCATACATCCATTTATTTTTCTTCCAATCTTCTTCCAAAGCGAGACCCGTATAAACACTCCATTTAGCAAAACAGTAATCTTTAGGCTTAATCCTAAAAAAACCGTCCCCCTGACTCAAAATATCTTTTAACTCAGCTAGTTGACTTTTTAGTGCCTGGACCTTTAGAACGATTCCCATTCTCGCAAACAGCTCAAATGTATGGAACCACCAAAACCAATCTTTATCGCCAAAGTCTTTTAAGCTCTTCTTTAAGTCCTTTGGAAAAATGGCAGCTGGCGCAATAAGCTGGGATTTGTATTTAATATAAATATCCGGAAATGGTGATAGCCCAATCAGGTGTTCGATATATTCTGCTAATCTCTGTAGATTGTTAGGGTCCTTCCAACTCTCAGTAAACGCTAATAGCTTAAGATGATATGACCACGGTAATGCAAAACCGGGTTTATGTACATTTTTGCCTCTATATATTTCGATTACTTCGCTTACTGCATTAGCGCGGTTCACTCTTTCCAGGCAATCGAATGCGCGTTGTATTTCTTGCTTAATAGACTCATGTTCTTCCATCCCAAAGTATGCAAAAACAACTGCGCGGATAATATCATCACCAAACAAGCCTAATTCCGGATCATACATATTCCAGCAGGACTTCCCCCGATTCCAGCCACTGGCTGTTAATGCATTTAATCCTTCACTGACAATTCGATTATCCTTTGGGAACCCCATCTCTGATAAAAAGCGCAATGCAGATTCTGCGCCTGTAGCGCTGTACTTCCTTTCTTCCCTTGGAATCCAGCCGCCATGAAATACTTCGCCAAAATAACCATCACTGCCCTGCCAGCTTAAGACATATTGAACCCTTTTGTCTTCCAGAATTTCGGGCTGATATGTTTCAAAGCTATTTTGCTTACATAAAACCTCTTTATTTATCCGATATTTAATTGCGGGGCAAGCGTTTTTCAGCAGTTCCTCAATTACTTTCTCAAACAAATTAACTTCATCTCTTCTCTTTGTAACCTTGATCTGTAAAATGACCTCTGCCCCTGAATCTGTAAACCAGCGCATCGTCTCGCCCAGCGCCCGTTTTGGTTTCGTGATGCCGCCTGCGACATAAAACTGCTCGGTCGCCGGATCAAAGCGGCTGAAATCGTTCCCACCAAACCTGATTGTGGCGGGATGTAGTGCGGCAAGTGCCTCTTTAGGCGGCAGGACATCGATCCAGTCAGCCCAGGATGTTCCATATATATTTGGATTAATCATGTGCAGCTCTAAAACGGTGTTAATTGTGACTGTATCTGTGCCAGCCGGTCCTTCGTGACGAAGGCTGTCAGCGATCACCCGCTGAATACCTGCCGGCTCCCGATAAACTCGGGTTTTGTTTTTTACAATAATGAAAGCCCTCCTAATCCTCGCAGCTAATGGTTGTCCACTGTTCAACTATAATTGTACCGTTAGCGACTTGTCAATATATTGCGACATTAAGAGTAAGAGGCGGGCACCCCGGTGCCCCTACTTTATCGCCTCGATAAAGTACGATGCCACAAAATCTTCAACATGCCTGCCCGGCACCAGGAATCTAAAATCTCCCGGCTGTTATCTTTCGGAGTCAGCTTAATATCCCGGAAAGGCTTCCTGAAACACTTTATCTTTATCAAGAGATAAGTTGATTACACAGTTGGATATGATTATGTCTACCGAGTCATCCGCCACCGGTAAGTATTCGATTTCTCCCAGCCGGAACTCGACATTTTGATGTCCGCCATTTTGAGCATTCTGGCGCGCCGCCACTGCCAAGGTCAAGCACAGTCTCGCCCTCTTTGAGTGCCGCGAACGCCAGGGGATTTCCGCATCCCAACCCCATGTTTGATTCTGCCGGGCCAAATTGCATTCCAACCATTTTTCCTTTTTTACAGTTGTTTCCTCTTCATTATATTATAATATTCACTGACTCATCCCAAAACATGGTCATTTTTCTGCTATACCTGCCGATATTCAATCTATAAGACTATCATAGGGTCATTCACATTCTTCAGGATAACTGTTCGTTCATTCGCCTGAACCAACTCCATCGATCTAAAGCCGTGTTGTTTACCCTCCGCAACGAAACTGGCATTGACAAAAGCGCTTCCTTCAAATACAGATACCAAATCTAAAAAGAATAGAGGTATCGGAATGAAACGAGTGCTGTTTATAGTTATTCTATTAATCGCGGTCTTCACTTCAGCCGTCGCTCTGGCTGACAGTCCGACCGAACCAGAATTGCTCAAGGTCCACATCATCAATGTCGGCCACGGCAACGCCATCCTGATTCAGGCTCCGCAAGGCCAAGAGATACTCATCGATGCCGGCCGGCTGGAGTATGCCGCTACAGTAGCACGTTACCTGCGTCGGCTCGGCGTCGCAGAAATCGAACACGTTATTGCTACCCATCCGCACAATGATCATATTGACGGACTTTATTATCTCCTCAACATCTTTTCTGCTCAGCGCGTCATTGACCCGCTGGCACCCATTGACCGCAAAGAAATTCGCGATTACATGAAGTTTGTGGCCTCCAAAGGCATACCGATTATCGAGGGGCATGCCGGACTTTCCTTTGAGCTCAGTCCCGGCATAGCCGTTGATCTGGTCGGTCCGGTTAAACCCTGCAATTTCCGCCTCAATGACAACAGCATTGTGGCCAAAGTCACCTTCGGTGAAACAAAATTCTTATTTATGGCTGATGCCGAAATAACCGAGGAGCAAAGCATCCTGACTTCCGGGGCCGATTTAAGCGCGGATGTGATCCAAATTGGGCATCACGGCCTCTATACTTCTACCAGCCAGGAATTGCTCGACAGCGTGCAGCCCAGTTTCGCGGTAATCTCCTGCGCTGGCAAAGAAAGGCCTTTCGGCCGCTGCAGCAAAAGCGTCATAAAGCGACTGGATGCCAATAATATTCCTGTTTTCCGGACAGATCTTCATGGTGATATCGTCATCACCAGTGACGGCGTAAACATCCAGGTTGAAACTGCCGGTTTATGATGTGCTCTTGCGGCGATGCCTTTCCTTTATAATAGTGCAAGCCCCGCCATTCTAAATGGCGGGGCTTTGGCTGGAAGATAAGGAAGGACAGCGAGAGGACGATTCCTACCTGGCCTTATTTATCTGTAAAGTGCGTGCGGCATTAAAGACCGCCAGCAAAGTTACCCCGACATCGGCGAACACTGCCTCCCAGATACTCGCCACCCCGATCGAACCCAAAAAGATAAAGAAGGCTTTCACGGCCAGCGCCATGATGATGTTCTGCCACACAATACGGTTCGTGCGCCGGGCAATGGCAATCGCCTGCGGCAGCTTCGCCGGAGCGTCCTCCATCAACACCACGTCGGCCGCCTCGATGGCGGCTGCGCTTCCTAAGCCACCCATCGCCACCCCGATATCTGCCCGGGTAATCACCGGCGCATCATTCACTCCGTCGCCGATAAACACCAACTTCTGCTGCTTAGGATGCGGAATTTGCGCCAGCAACTCCTCAACCTGCGCAACCTTGTCTTCCGGCAGTAGCCCAGCATGAAATTCATCCAGGCCCAGCTCCCCGGCCACGCGCTGCGCCACACTCTGTTCATCCCCCGTCAGCATGACCGTCTTACGTACTCCCAAGGTTTTCAGGCTGGCGATTGCCTCGGCGGCATCGTCCCGAATTTCATCCGAGATAACAATGTATCCGGCATATTCACCGCCAATGGCTACATAGACGCTGGTGCCCGGGGCATCACAATCTTCATGTACGATGCCTTCCCGGTGCATCAGACGGTCATTACCAGCTAAAACCCTGTGTCCGTCAACAATGGCGCTAATACCATGCGCCGGAATCTCCTGATAGTCGCGGACATGCTCAGGCGCAACCTCCCGACCATAAGCCTCCTTCAGCGACTGGGCAATCGGATGATTCGAAAAGGTTTCCGCTTCGGCAGCCACCGCGATCAGTTGCTCTTTGGTAAAGCCATTGCGCACATGGATCCCGGTCACCCGGAAAACGCCCTTAGTCAGCGTCCCGGTCTTGTCAAAAACGACGGTGTGTGTTTTGGCCAAGGCGTCCAGAAAGTTGGCCCCTTTAATCAGGATGCCCTTGCGCGATGCGCCACCGATGCCACCGAAATAGCCCAGGGGAATCGACACCATCAGTGCGCAGGGACAGGAAATCACCAACAGTACCAAGGCACGGTAAATCCATTCCGCAAAAGTCGCGCCCGGGATAACGAGGGGCGGGAGCACCGCAATCAAAACAGCGGTGCCAACCACCACCGGCGTATAATAACCGGCAAAAACCGAAATGAATTTCTCAGTCGGAGCTTTCCTTTCCGCCGCCTTTTCAACCAGCTCCAGAATGCGGGCAATCGATGAATCGGCATAGCGCTTAGCGACTTTCACAGTGATCAACCCTTGCCCGTTCACCATACCAGCCAGCACGCTTTTGCCCGGCTCCACCCTGCGGGGTACGGATTCACCAGTTAGGGCGGAGGTGTCAACAAACGTAACCCCCTCGACTACCTTGCCATCCAGGGGCACACGCTCCCCCGGCTTAACAACAATGTACTGCCCGACTGCCACTTCCTGTGGGCGGACCTCGCGCGTACTGCCATTATCTTTTAGGTTGGCGTACTCCGGCTGGATTTCCAGCAAAGCCTGGATGGAACGCCGAGAGCGATCGACCGCTTTCTTCTGCAGAAATTCGCCGATAGCGTAAAAGAGCATTACCCCGACAGCCTCCGGAAGCTGATGAATCGCAATCGCGCCAAAAGTGGCGATCGTCATCAAAAAATGCTCGTCAAAAACGCGCCCCTGCAAGATCTGCCGGAAAGCGCGTCCAATCACTGGCCCGCCCACCAGCACATAGGCTGACAAAAAGACCACGTACTCCAGCCAGGAGTACGGCGTCTGATGCAAATGATCATAAAAAATAATACCAATGATAAATAGAATCCCGGAAATGATGATCGCGTGCCCCTGACCCTGCCCGTCTTTCCCTGCTAAATCGGGATGTTCTGAGGCACTGCGCAGCATTACATCCGGTTCAATGCGGGTGATTACTTCTTGGGCAACCGCCACCTGTGCGGGAGACAGTTCGATGCTCTTAGTGGCAAAGTTTACTTTGACTGCTTCAAGCCCGTCGATCGCCTGCAACCCCCGCTCAATCTTAGCGGCACAGTTGGCGCAGTCCAGGCCTTCCAGAGTATAGCGCATTGTTTGCAACCTTCCTTCTTTGTCGTCTGCTTCAACGTTCCTCTGCAAAATGCTCCTGAGCCTCCCGAATCAAATTTAGAATGTGGTTGTCGTCCAGCTCATAATATACCATTTTGCCTTCACGCGTGTATTTGACCAGGCGCAGCGCTTTGAGCAGGCGCAGGTGATGCGACACCGCCGGCAGTGTCATTTCCAGAATGGTGGCCAGATCGCAGACGCAGAGCGGCCGCTGCGCCAGTAGATAAATTATCTTGGTGCGGGTTTCGTCTCCCAGCACTTTAAAGATCTCCGACAGTCCCGCCACTTCCAGGGCTTTATCGCGTAGGTCCGCAACATTAGCCTCCGAAGGGCAGAAACTATCGCAAATATCATGGTTTTTAGCGCTCATATTTTCGCCTCACCTTCTCGTCTTTTTCGCCTTTGCCGCCCTTTTCTCTTTTCGCCTTCTCGTCTCCACATTAATTGTTTTAACGATTAAGTAATTGCTTAATTGTTATTATAAGAGGATTCGGCATCAGAGTCAAGGAGAATCAGATAAAAAAAACGCCCCGTGCGGGGCGATGACATTCATTTTCCCAGATGGCTATAGACCATCAATGCATCTCTGATGTTGTACTGCTCAGTAAGGCGGTTTCCTTTCGCACCAGCTGTTACGAGCACATATTCTTTTCCACCATATTCAGCAAGACTGGCCAGGCATAAACCGGCCTCAGCAGTAAATCCCGTTTTTCCTCCCAGGATAACACCGTCTTTGAAACGCGGATCGCCTATTTTCTTAAACATTGTGCTATAAAAGGTAATCCCGCCGGGATGCTTGTTGGTTGATGCCGTTGAATGGCGCACCGCTGTGAAAACCTTCCGAAAGATCTCATTTTGAAGTGCATAACAAAGCAAATCCGCCAAATCCCGGGCCGTGGAGAAGTGACTTGGATGATGCAGCCCGGTGACATTAGCAAAATGCGTATCATTCAGGCCGAGGGCGACCGCTTTTTCGTTCATCAGCTTGACAAAACCCTGCTCTGAGCCTGCAATACGGCGCGCAAGGCCAAGGCAGCACTCGGCACCGCTCGGGAGTAGCGCCCCGTACAGCAGATCTATAACCGGGACACATTCCCCTGGCAGAAAACCTGCCATTGTAGCGTCTTCACTCCACAGTTCCCGAAATATAACTTCCGGCAGTTTTACGGGTTCCCGCAAGTCCGGCAGGTTTTCGATAGCAACAATGGCGCACATTATCTTCGTCAGAGAGGCTGGGTAAATCCGCGCCGTACATCTTTTCTGCATCAGAATGGCGTGATTGGCAAGATCAATTAGAATCGCATATGGGCTATACAAGTTATCGGCTGATAATGCGGCGGAAGTACTGGGCGCATTTGCCGGCGGCGTCGCCACTATTGGGGCCGGAGGAATGTCCGGAACCTGCCGGCTTTTGGAACTGATCGCGACCTTCACCATATAGAAAGCTAAAATAGCTATCAACAAGTAAACTATAAACTTCAATCTCTTCAATCTCTGGGTTCGACTCTTTCGGGGTTGCTGTGCCATTTCATAATCGCTCCTTGACCTGTACCTGTAATGGTTATATTCAACCATAGAACAAGGAGCAATGTTGAAACTTTTTCTTATAGACTTCTTAAGCTTCTCTTATTTCCGCCTTAAAATCAGGTAGAATAACTGTAAATCTGGTGTATTCCTGATTGCTCTCCGCAGTGATTGTGCCGCCGTGTGCCGCGACAATCTCTTTCGCGATAGCCAGTCCCAGGCCAGCGCCACCTTTATCTGTAGGACGGGAGGAATCCAGGCGATAAAATTTCTCAAAGATCGTGCTCAGCATGTGCTGTGGAATTTGATTACCTTGATTAGTGATTGTAATCACGATACCCTCATCGAGCCGCTGTGCTGAAATGTCGATAACGCTGTTTTCAAGACTGTAAGCAACTGCGTTTTTCAGAATGTTATTGAAAACCCGCGCCAGTTTATCAGCATCCCCCCATAAAGTGAGTCCTTCCGGAGCATTGACAACTACTTGCTTTTCCTGCGATGAAAGCATCGGGTAAAACTCGTCAGCCATTTGGCGCAACATGAAAGGCAAATTGATGACACCTTTATTTAAGACAATAGCCTGTAAGTTAAATCGCGTGATCTCAAAGAATTCGTCAATCAGCTGTTCCAATCGGTAGGCTTTTCCAAGCGTGATTGTGACATATTTTGCTCTCTGCTCTTGCGGCAGATCCGGTGCTTCTTCAAGGAGATTAAGATAACCGATTACGGAGGTCAGGGGTGTCTTAATATCATGTGCCAGATAGACTACTAAATCATTTTTGCGCTGCTCCGCTTCCCTGGCATCGCGCTGCCGTTTCGCCAAAGTATCCTTGATCTTGTTCAGTTTTTGCGTCATGAAATCCATTTCCGGAGAAAGCGTGATTTCGCCTTCTGTTTCAGCTACCAGACAATCCAATCCACTTGAGATCTCATTAAAGTAACGGGTGAAACGGGACAAACCGAAATAAAAACAAATCAATAAGATGATCGAGAACCCAATCATCTCGAGGACCGCTTTATTTTGCTGAAACAACGTGAAATAGAGGGCTCGGGCAGAGTCAAAACTGAGTCCCAGAACATTCTGACAGAAACGTACAAAATAGTCTGCAAAAGGTTCCTGCAATACCCCATCAATCAAGAGAACCTTGAAGGATATGGCTACGATGAATGCGAGAACTGAGATCAGGATAATCGAAAATATAATTTTCCTTTTAAGTCTGGAAAAATCACTTCTCAATTTTATAGCCGACCCCCCAGACCGTCTTGATATATTTTGGACGTTCCGCAGAATCCTGCATCTTTTCGCGTAAATGGCGAATATGTACCATAACTGTATTGTTACTGCTGTTGAAGTATTTCTCGCCCCACACCTCATGAAACAATTCTTCGGAACTGATTACCCGTCCGCGATTCACACATAATACCCATAGAAGAGAAAACTCTGTAGGGGTAAGGACAAGATTCCTCTCGTTAAGGGTACATTCATGAGTGTCTTTGTTGAGCACCAAGCCCCTCAAAGTGATGAGTCGTTCTTCCTGCGCCTGCGCCTGAACCTGAACCTGCTCCATGGCATTGTACCGGGTGAATCTACGTAGCTGCGCCTTGACACGAGCAATCAGCTCCAGAGGGCGAAACGGCTTTGTGATATAGTCGTCGGCTCCTAATGTAAGGCCGGTAATCTTATCAATCTCTTCCTCCCGGGCAGTCAGCATAATAATCGGGAAGTTATGCTTTTCCCGCAGACGCCGGCAGATGGAAAAACCATCAACATCCGGAAGCATGACATCCAAAATGGCAAGATCAATTTGGCAATTTTCAGCGCAATGCAATGCTTCCAGACCATTATAGAATTTGAAGATATTGTAGTCTTCATTTTGTAAGTAGACTGCGATCAAGTCGGCAATGGCTTGTTCATCATCAACTATCATAATATTGGCAGCCATTTATCCTCCTCTTCCTCCTGTTCAGGAGCAGACTGTTTTATTTCATAGAATAAACTGCTCAATCCCTTTATAGACCATCCGCACGACTAGATGCGCCATCTCTTGCGGGGACTTGGGGTTCGTGTCAAGCAGCCACTTGCGGATTACTCCGATACTACCGGTGGCCACATAGGTGTAAATGTACTGGGCAGTTGCTTCGTCCACCTGCTGTTTCTTGCGCCATTCCACCACAATGCGCGTGCTGACAATCTGCATGACTTTCGTCTGAAAATCGACGACGCCATTACTGCCTAACAAAACACGACATAATTCATCATTTTGAGCTATGTATTCAAAGATCTTGGACAACAGTTGCAGCATGCCGCTATCGCCGGACTCCAGTGCGAATTGGTCAAGATACGAATTAATATCAGCAATAAACGCATCCTGAATCTTGTTCAACAGATCAAACTGGTCCGTATAGTGGGCATAAAAGGTCGTGCGGTTGATATCAGCATCCTCACATAATTCCTTGATGGTAATGCGCGCAATCGGTTTATCACGCAGTTTTTTGATCAGGCTCTCCCGCAGGACCATCTTGGTATATTTCACGCGCCGATCCGTTGTTGTAGACATGCCACATCCTCCTTCATGATGTTTGATACCCGATAATATTCCAAATTAATTCGGTTGATTTTGCGTTTTAAACCACACTCTTCTATCTGCGTGTTGTCGATCAGGCAGACTCCGATGATCTGGCGGTTGTATAACGCTACACAATGTAATTATACTATGTGTGTGTAGGGTATTCAACACAGCGTCTGTTATTTTGTCGTCTATTATCGGATAAAACGGAGGTGCGCGCGATGACAGTCAAATATCTCGTTACCGGGGCAGCTGGTAGTCTGGGCAGTAGTATTGTCCGATCACTTTTGGCGCAGGGCAAGGATGTACGCGGGCTAGTGCTGCCCGGAGATCCGACTGCCAAGTATCTCCCCGAAGGCGTAGAGCTGTGCGAGGGCGATGTTCTGAGCGTTACGGATTTGCAGCGCTTTTTCGCGGTACCGGCCAGCACTGAAATAATCGTGATTCATGCGGCTGGAATTGTGTCGACTGAGTGGGACTACTCACGCAAGGTCTATAATGTCAACGTTCACGGTACGCGCAATATTGTGGAGCAATGTCTGGATGCGCATGTGCGGCGGCTGGTCCATATCAGTTCGGTGCACGCGATACCAGAACTACCTAAAGGTCAGACAATCACGGAAGTCACTTCCTTTAACCCGGACGCGATCATTGGTTTTTATGGCAAGACCAAGGCGGAAGCATCTCAGTTTGTTATGGATGCTGTCAGGGAGCGCGGCCTGGACGCCGTGATTATCTTCCCTTCCGGCATATGTGGCCCTGGCGATTTTGCCGGGGGCTACGCCACGCAGTTACTGATTGATTCCTCCAACAACAAGCTCCCCGCCGGCATTCAAGGCGGCTATGATTTCGCGGATGTGCGCGATGTCGCAGCAGGAATTGTGGCGGCGTGCGAACGGGGACACAAAGGTGAAGGGTATATCCTGGGCAACCGTTATATATCAATCAAGGAAATGTTGCGGCTGGGCCATGAAAAAATCGGCGCGCGGCTTGTCAAATGTATGGTACCACCATGGGTGGCGAGGATGGCGCTACCTTTCTACAATATTTATTATAAGATGAAAAAACTGCGCCCCATCTTCAACAGGTATGCCCTATATGCCATCACCAGCAATGCGGTTTTTTCCATAGAAAAAGCCCAGCGTGAACTGGGCTACAAGGTGCGGCCATTTGATGAAACGATTGCTGACACGCTGCAATGGTTAAAGAATGTGGGGAAATTATGCGCTAAGACCCCGGGCGGAAATCCGGCATAATGATCGCTGAGCCGCAGAAATCGATAAGTGGATAATTACTTCCCATCATCCGTTTTCTTGACTCTTTACAGCAATCCACACTTCCTGTCTGTCATTCTGTAGATAGCATTCGATAACCGGCAAATCGGCTAGTTCGTAACCAGAATTCGGTAGCCACTCCGTATAGAATTTCTTATAGATGGTCTGAACAGCCTCCGGCAATGAGCCATTTGCCTCAAATATGGCCCAGGTTGCTGGCGGAAGCTGAAATTCTACCATATGATCAGGAGTCTCAACTTTTTTGCAGTCCGGCATGTCCACGTAGGTGGTCACACCCAAATGATAACTCATTTCCTCCGCATTGCCCCATTGTCCTTTGGCGCTAATTCCGAGCAGGCCTACGGGACGCAAGTCAGCCTTGCGCCAAAGATGGAATAATTGTTCCATAGTGCCATCCCTGCCGGCATTTTCCCAAATCTGAGGCACAACCCGGAAAGCTTCGCTGGTTTTGACCCGATTCATTATTCCCGAAACGGTAAAGGCTGGCCACTGTTCGATTTGAAAATTCATATAACTGTCCCCCCTGATTATTATTTGAAAGGAGATTTTCGGGCAGGACTTAAGCATAGTAACTTCGCTCCGAACTTTAGAGGGCAGTACACCATGAAACTTTTGGAAGGCTCTGGTAAAAGAATCGTGAGAAGCGTAGCCATACTTTGCAGCAATGTCAATGATGTTCTCTTTACTATTCATAATGTCGAAGGCAGCTATAGTAAGACGCCGGTTTCTAATATACTCACTTAGTGGCTTGTTAGCAATGTAGGAAAACATGCGTTGGAAGTTATAAATGGAGCACGCTGAAATCTCCGCGATGATGTCATATGAGATTTCACTGTCGAGATTTGCTTCAATATAATCGATCACATCATTGATGCGTTTGACCCATTCCATTTGCCCGACCCCTTTCAGCTAAACAATACGCCTACCCAATCAAGCCATCTCGATTTTCGGTGTCGCAATAAGTCGAGGGCGAGCTGAGGCGAAGCCACTTGCCGCTGCGATATCTTCCAAAGCAAATTATAGCCCCCAAGATCCACGCCGCCATTTCACTGAAGGCAATAAAATCGCAACCGACATATTGATAATCGGCAAGATCGTCAGTGAATCGATCCTATAGGCCGTGACTATAGCAGTCACCACGTCAATGCCAAAGGAATTCATGATGTTTTGCAGGAGTACAGAACCGATCGAAGCAATGCTGGATTGCAGCACCCGAGGCAAACCAAGCTTGACGCTTCCGCGGAAAAGAGCCCAATCCCACTGGCAAAGGCTTTAATGAAAGTCAGATCTAAAACAATATTAATCGCAGTCGACAGGACAATGGCATACAGCGGGGTCTTACTGTCGCCAATTAAAAGGAAAGCAATGTCCTAAAGACATTGCCCTGAGTCATGTCATTATTGACCTGTTGTGTACCTGTGCCTGGGTCCATGTTGGAACCTTCGCCTGTGCCTGTCTTCTCTTCCATGACAGATCCTGCCTTCAGTTCGGATGATTGTGCTTGTATATTCTGCGCGGCAGGGAAACTCTCCTTTCAACTCTGTTGCCTGGCAGGGTGGTATCTAATAAAAACCCTTCTTAAAAACTGTTTTGCCGCCTTACCAAAGCATAAGGCGGCAAAACGGCTTAGGAGGAAATTGACGAAGAGGCAAATAGCAAAAAAACCCAAAAGTTACTGAGTCCTCACGAAACGGAAGCCCCAGCCGGAGTAGGTATAATCCGGGGTTCCAAATGTTATTTTACCAATCCGCAGGTAAGATGCGACACCGCCCCAGGATCCGCCGCGACAAATCCGGCGTGTGGTATAACTAGGATGCTTGTCAAAGCACCATTCATAAACGTTCCCGGTCATATCCCTGACTTCGAGGGCGTTAGCGCTCTTTTGGCCAACCGGCTTAGTTGAGCCGCAACCTGAATACCAGGCATAGTCTCCGAATACTGTTGAAAGAACTG
>NZ_DCEA01000093.1:17190-78936 GCF_002316705.1 Syntrophomonas sp. UBA1041 | reverse complement strand
GCATAAGGGAAATCCATGTATGTTAGGGTTTCGTTGATTCCATCTTCGATTTTTTTAGCTGCTTCCTTGAGTTTTATTTCCCGGAGTTTTGCGGCTACTGCGGCGGCCTCTTCTTTTGCCGCTGTTTTATTCTCCTAGGCATGGATGGCTTCAAGCATCGCCATACTCACTAAAAATGCTCCCTCCATATTGACATTTAAGCACCATCCGGGGAATTGCCTCAGCTGGTGCTTTTAGTGTATCATTGTTTTCGCTTGACCTTCACACAACCATGATATACTATTGAAAATTTTAAATGCCCATGAGGGAGTAGTTGGCGCAGATATGCGTGGCAAGTCAACATACTGATCGGTAACGGTCTGGCTTGTCTTAAAAAACGAGACTCATGTATAACTTCTACAGCTATACATGGTCTTTATTTTTGTAAAAGCCCAAGTATATGCTCGTATGAGTATACTTGGCTTTTTCTTTTGCAAATCACATTCTGTAAAGGAGGATGTACCATGAATCTATTTGAACTATTCCTCATTGCTATTGGACTTTCTATGGATGCTTTTGCCGTAGCCATTTGCTCCGGGCTGGCCATGCCTAAGGCAACTATAAAAAAAGCATTGATAATTGGTTTGTACTTTGGCCTTTTTCAAGGGGTTATGCCGCTTATCGGGTATTTGCTTGCCACACAGTTTGCCGATAAGATTATCACTTTTGATCACTGGATTGCGTTTGCTTTGCTCTGCTTTATCGGCGGCAAAATGATTGCGGAAAGCTTTAAAAAGAAGGCTGTACTGACAGGGAATGTCCTGCTGAAACATGTACGGACAGAGAATGTCCAGGCGGAGAGCGTCCCTATACAAAGAAAGCCTCCTTAAAACGTTCGAAAATGTTGCCCCTTGCTCTGGCCACAAGCATTGACGCGCTGGCGGTAGGTGTATCATTTGCTTTTCTTCATGTGGATATTGTCCCTGCGATTTTTTCCATTGGGATTATCACACTCACTTTGTCTATATTGGGTGTTAAAATCGGAAATATATTCGGTGCAAAATTCAAATCGGGGACCGAGCTTTCCGGCGGCATTATACTGTTTTTAATAGGTTTGAAGATATTGCTTGAGCATATAGGAATTGTTAGTCTGTAAATATAAAATCGGATATTAGACAATGTATCATGGGAGAAATGGTAAGAATATCGCCAAAAAGTTTATGTTTTTGTGAGGAGGATACCTGGCGTAAATCCATGACTAGGACGCCAATGGAATCAAGACGGAACGAGAATTTAGAATCAAGTTGCCCAAGTAGAGGCCATGATAAGACAGCCGGCAAAAGAGCAAAACATAAATTATTGAAAGATCCCGGCCCGCAGCTTCTGTTCTGCATCGCCGATGGATGTATAACCGTAAGCAAGACAGGTATAGTTGAGCACATCCTCATTCAGGTTTTTCCCCTGGGACAGCAATTCTTTAACATAGGCTTGGTATTGCTGCAGCGTTTCCATGGAATAAGTGGCGAGTTCGCCTTTCAGGTAGGTTTCAAACGATGTGCCGAAGATGGGCTCTTGGCTGGAATGGATAAGCCTGCCGTGGCCGCAGACGCAGGGATAACGCTGGGAAAGCGCCTCCAGCCATTTAACCTGTACGGCGGCGATTTCGTTGATGAGCTGATTTTTTTCGCCGGACAGAACCGGCAGCCGATCCTTAATGGCTTCATATTCCACCGGAGAAGTATGTTTCATCATATAGGCGTATTTCTCCGTCATCAGATTGCGTCCCTCCTGCAGTGCTTCTTCAAGGTCGCTAACATAACTCTGCAGCATGGTGCTGTTCCAAGCCCTGAGCTGACTGCCGCGCTGTTTCTCAAAGGTCTGCCAATCATCCTGGCAATTGGCGCGTCCGCCTGCATTTTCGACGGCGTCAAACATTTCCCATTCGATATCCAGAATCCTTTTGATGACCGGTTGCATATTACTCCCCCTATTCAGCCAATATATGCAGTTTGCGGATATCATCGTCTTCAATGCGCTGCATCATGGCGCAGCAGTGATTTTGCAGATAAACGTCATCCAAATCCGTAAGTTTTTGTCTTTTCAATTCTTCAATGACCAGCGTGCATATGGTTTCGATTATGTCCTCGCGCATCCGGTAAACATCTTCGCCGCCGTAATCTCTGCACAGTGCAGAGAACAGATCATAGGTTTCGGAAAGAACCGGCAGGCGGCGAATACCGCGGTGCGCCCATTTATAAAACGGGGCATATTTCCTGTTTAATAGGTAGAGCATGGAAAAAGCGGCTGTTGTAAATTCATGCAAGGCACACTGTGCCGCCACATATTCACGGCGTTTTATGCATCGGGCGTAATTATATTGTCCTGCCTGGGCCATTATGGCGGCACGGGACACAATTTTTTTAATGCGGATATCCTCCGGATAAAATGCCATCAGTTCACTGCGTATTTTACTGAACTCGCCCCATTCATCCACAAAAACCTCACCGTTGGTCACCACCGCCAGATAGCTCTCAGGTATGCGGCGCCATTCCATAAGCGTCCGGGGCGCCTGTCTCAGGCCGATATACCGATAGTAAAAGGAGGAAGTAGCCATAACACCGACACGGTCGACGGATAGTTCGCTTTTACTACGCTCAGGAAAACCGAGAAAACTGCCGGGCAGGCTTGCAAACCGCTCTAGCGCCTGTCTCAGCGCCTCTTGGGCCTGATCATACCGGCCCGTTTTTTCATAGGCGACGGCCAGATTGCTGTAAGTAGTGGCGACATTTTCCCCGAAAGCGCCCAATTGATTCAGAATTGCCAGGGCCTGCTCCAGACAATCGATGGCTTTCTCAAAGTCCGCTATGCTCTGATAGAGAAGGCCGGCGTTATTGAGAGCGCTTGCATACAGATAGTTGTCGGTACCGATGGTAGTACGGTATATCTCGAAAGCCTGGTTAAACAGGTTTATAGATTTATCATTTTCGCCCATTAAACGATAGGTTCCGGCCAGATTGTTGATATTGGTAGCGTACTCAACGCTTTCAGGGCCGATGAATTCCTCAATGATCCGTCCTGCCGCAGTGAAAGCCTCGACAGAGGCCGCATACCTGCTGGTACCGCGGTAGAAGGAGCCGAGTTCGCTTAAAACCGCAAGATAAATGGGGTTGAATCCGCCGCAGCAAGGACGATAATGCCTGCCGCTCTTGTGCAAAAATTGCTCTACGGCATCTATATTTCCGGCAGCATAATGACGGTTGAGTTCCTTATAGAATTGTTCAATCATATGATCCATTTATGACTGCTCCTTTGCGTGGTTTAGTGAAAGCCATTCTAAATATCCGTCCCAGTCCCTTATTGATTGGGATTGCGCCCGGATATCCGCTGCAGACTTTACTTGGCCTGTTTTGCCTTAATGAGCTCATTTAACCGCCCCCACACGGGCTGGAAGATCCCAGCGGGCATAAGTTTCAGACGCGGTGGCACCCTGGGTCTGAATTCCATCTGGGCCAATATATCATTTTCCAAATCAATGCCGGGGGCGATCTCTATTAAAGTCAACTCCCCTTGCTCCAGGGTGAACACCGCACGTTCGGTCACATACAAGGCCTGCTGTGCCCTCTTCTGAGCGTATTCGCCGCTAAAGCAAATGTGCTCCACCCGCTGCAGGAATTTACGGAATTTTCCCTCCTGTTCAACAAGCAGTTGTCCATTTTTAACCCTGACCTGCAGTCCCCCGCTGGTGAATGAACCGCAGAAAACCACTTTTTTGGAGTTTTGGCTAATATCCACAAATCCCCCGCAGCCGGTTAGTTTACGGTTAAATTTCGCCACATTCACATTCCCCTGCCGGTCGGCTTGGGCCAAACCCAGGAAGGCTATATCTATGCCTCCGCCGTCGTAAAAATCAAACTGGCTGGGTTCTTCGATAATGGCTTCAGCATTATAAGCATGGCCGAAATTGGGAATGCCGTCAGGTACGCCCCCAATTGCGCCGGCTTCTGTAGTCAATGACAAGCCTTCATTGGCATTCTCCTCAGTGGCGATATTAGCTACATCAGTGGGCATGCCAACCCCGAAGTTAATGACGCTGTGCGGTTCCAGTTCCATGGCGGCCCGCCGGGCGATGATTTTGCGTTCGTTCAATGAAAGCGGGGGCACCTCGCTCAGGGGGACTTTTATGCTGCCTGAAAAAGCCGGGTTGTAATACAGGCCTTCGGTCTGCCAGTGGTGTTCTGCTTTGGCGGCTATCACCACATAATCTACCAGTATGCCCGGCACCCTTACTTCTTTGGGGTGCAATGAGCCGGCTTGGGCTAAATATTCAGCCTGAGCGATCACAATCCCGCCGCTGTTTCTGGTGGCCTGGGCCAGATGCAGAGCGCCGTTTAGCTGTCCCTCTTTGGTTGCTGTCAGGTTCCCTTTCTCATCAGCTACTGTACCTCGAATCAAGGCCATATCAATGGGCAAGCTCTTGAAGAAAAGATATTCCTCGCCTTCGAATTCGATTAATTTGACTATGTCCTCTTGCGTAAGGGAGTTCAGTTTAGCGCCTTCCACTCTTGGATCAACAAAAGTCCCCAATCCCACTTTGGTTATCAGTCCCGGTCTTTTGGCGGCAATCTCGCGCCATAGTTGACATATCACACCCTGGGGCAAGTTGTAGCCTTCTATTTTATTTTCCGCTACCAGCTTGGACATGGTGGGATTTGAACCGATATGAGCACCTATCCATCTTTTTACCAAGCCGACATGGCCAAAGTGAGTGGGGCCTCTATTAATTGTCCAATCACCCATACCACCGTTCTGAAAGAAGGTTATATTCCGGGGATGGCCAGTCTCCAGGAAACGTTTCTCGATGGCCAAAGCCATTTCCTCATTCCACCCTGCCAGTCCCATTCCGCAAACTGCGACGGTGGCGCCGTCTGCAACCAGAAAGGCGAGTTCATCAGCAGTTTTTACCTTGGACACACCAAACAACTCCTTCCAGTGCCATAACATGAGAAAGGCTCATATACAAACGGACTGATCACGTCTGTCAAGCCATGCCGCCCATACCATGGGCGTTTAAGCAATTGCTCAGCAATGGTTTGGGTCATGAATACCGAAGTTCAAGATTGATCAGCGCACATAGTTCACGATGTTCTCTTTTCTTGGCGCGGGTTTAACCGCAGTGCGGGAAGAATTATAGCCCAGTGAAACCGCATGGAAAGGTTTATAGCCTTCCGGAATCCCTAAGGCCTTTTTGATCTCTTCCTTAACCAGGATCAATTCTGCCGAACCTATCCAGCACGAGCTTAATTCCAGCGATTCGGCGGCAATGATCATGTTTTCTGTGGCCGCCGCGCAGTCCATTTCAATTCCCTTGGCATTTTCCACCCCTGAGACTACAATGACCGTGGGCGCATGATAGAAGGTATGATAATTGGGATCGGCAGCCTTCTGCTGATATCTGGCCAGGGCTGAGTTGCTCATAATATCTATCATGCCTTTGACCATCTGCTCTATCATGTGCTGATTTTGCACCACAGTGAAATGCCATAATTGACGGCCTCCGCCATTGGGTGCATATTGGGCGGCATCCAGAATAATCCGCAGTTTCTCCTCTTCTATCTGTTCAGGTTTAAAGGTTCTGATACTTCTTCGGCCCATGATAAGGCTTATGGTTTCATTTACCACCAGGAATCCCTCCTTTTGTCCGCTTGGTTCAACACGCATTGAAAACAGCTAAGCAGTCCGTTTCGGGGAGGTTAATTTGTTGTTATTGATTCGCCGCAATAATCTCCCGCAACCCGCCCCATTTCTCCCGAAAGATCTCTACCGGCATGGTTTTCAGGTTAGAAGATACTCTGGGCCTGAATGCCATCTGCTGCATAACATCTTGTTCCACATCTACTCCGGGGGCTATCTCGACCAAGGTAAGCAAGCCATCCGCTATGGTAAAAACCGCCCGCTCGGTGACATATACCACGGCCTGCCGAACTTGGCCCGCGAATTGACCGCTAAAAGAAATATGCTCCACATTCTTGATGAATTTCTTATAACCACCCTCTTGAACAATTCGCAATTGTCCCTCCTCAGCCTTGACTCTCAGCCCCCCGGCGGTGAGAGATCCACAGAAAACCACCTTTTTGGAGTTTTGGCTGACATTGATAAAACCGCCGCAGCCCATGAGTTTGGCGCCAAATTGAGTGACATTTACGTTTCCGTGTCTGTCGGCCTGCCCCAAGCCGAGAAAAGCTATATCAATGCCACCGCCATCGTAAAAATCAAACTGGGAAGGCATCTCGATCATGGCTTCGGCATTATAGGATTGGCCGAAATGAGGCAGACCGGCGGGAACGCCCCCGATGCCGCCCGCCTCTGTAGTCAGAACTATGCTCTCGCTGGCGCCCTCTTCGGCAGCGATATTGGCCACATCGGTTGGCATGCCCACACCCAGATTTACGACGGCATCCGGCTTTAATTCCATGGCCGCCCGCCGGGCGATGATCTTGCGTTCATCCAGAGGCAAAGGAGGCAGCTCTTTTAAGGGAACCTTAACATTGCCCGAAAATGCCGGGTTATAATAAACCCCTTCGGTTTGGAAGTGATTATCGTTGGATGCCGCCACCACTACATAGTCGACCAGTATGCCGGGTACTTTTACCTCTTTGGGATGCAAGGAGTTGGCTTTTGCTATGTATTCCACCTGGGCGATCACCATGCCGCCGCTGTTTCTGGCCGCTTGCGCCAGGTGTAAGGCGCCGCTCAGCATCCCCTCTTTGGTCATGGTCACATTGCCGTTTTCATCGGCGACCGTACCGCGAATCAGGGCCACATCGATGGGAAAGCCCTGATAGAACAAGTATTCTTCGCCTTCCAGCTCAACTACCTTGACAATATCTTCTTTAGTACGCGTAAGCCGATTCAATTTTCCGCCTTCCAGTCGGGGATCGACATAGGTATGTAAGCCCACTCTGGTTACAATACCGGGCCTTTGCGCAGCCACCTCCCGCCAGAGTTGAGTCAACACCCCCTGCGGCAGGTTGTAAGCCTCTATTTTATTCTCCTCTACCAGCTTGACCAGATTGGGACTGGCACCGATATGCGCCCCGATCCATCTTTTTACCAATCCGGCATGGCCGAAATGAGTCGTGCCCCTCTTGGTGGTCCAATCCCCCAGCGAACAGGCCTGTAATAGGGTAATACCTTGAGGGTGACCGCTTTCCAGGAAACGCTGCTCAATGGCTAGGGCCATTTCCTCGTTCCATCCTGCCAGCCCCATTCCCGAGGCTGCAACAGTCGCACCGTCTTTAATCAACAAAGCGATTTCAGCAGGCGTCTTTACTTTAGACATTAGGCTCACCACCTTCAGCATGGCCCGGTTGAATGATGCTCCCCAGGCATGACAGCCGATAATTCGTCAGATTAAACCACTTGATAAGTCAATCGGGACTTGTCGGGGGACTATAGGTTGACCAGGTATTTATTAATAATGTTGAATGCTTTTCGCGGCTCGCTTTGTGCCAGCAGCCCCACGGCAAACAGTATGTATTTCCCATCCAGCATCATCAGGGGATTTTTAGGCTTGAGCAAGGCCGGGCTCTCCTTATGAAACAGTGCGCCCTGCAGCACCCGTCGCGGGTCGGACGAAAAAGCAACCGGTCCTCCAGCTCCGATCACTAACTTGACTTGAGTGAGATCCTTGCCCCTTTGCACCATATAATCGCCATTATGCGTAACTATGACATCTATTCTCCCCGCATGTCTTTCCACCGCAGTCTTAACCGCCAACCGAGAAAGGGTTACATGACATTCAGCCTCCTCCTCACAGCTGGGAAGTCTGCCCATCTGACGAAATTCAGTTACTTTTTCATCAAAAAAGGGATCATCCAGGGCACCGGCGCATTCCCGCTTAGCGATATCAGCCAATGTGTCGAGATTGTGAAACAAGCCCAAATCACCTTCTACAGTACGCTTGGCGTAAGGCTGAGGAAGCCCCAACATGCTCACCCCAGGCTGAGTGGGGCTGCCCTGGGCTACTGAATAAACATCTGTAGTCGCGCCCCCCACGTCAACCAGGAGCAATTCCCCCCGGCCCGGGCAGCCCGGAACGCCGTCGGCTATTAATTTTGCGGCTTCCATGACCGCTGAAGGAGTGGGCATGATTACATCTTTGACCATGGTTTTTACCCGTGCGATTCCTTTGGCTTCAGTTATTCTATTTATAAACAGTTCCCTGATTTTCTGATTGGTCGAGTCCACATCGATAACACCGATTTCCGACATCACATTTTTGGTAAAAATAATGTTCATATCGGTTTTGCCCAAGATACCGGCAATGTCATCGTAGGCCGACTTATTTCCGGCTACGATGATGTTCTTCACTCCCCGCTTCAAGTTGGCGAGCATGCGAGCATTGTAAATTATTACTTTCTTGTTTCCCCCATCAGTACCTCCGGTAAGCAAAACTATATCAGGAGAAATGGCTTCAATCTCTGCGACCTCCGAATTGGATAATTCATAGGAATAGGTCCCCACGATCTTGGCGCCCGCTCCCAGGGCAGCCATGCGGGCGGCTTCAGTAGTAAAATCAGGCACCAGGCCGCAGCAGACAACCCGCAATCCCCCTGCCGCGCTGCTTGATGCCAGGGCTTCTTTTATCTCCGCTTCACCGAATTCAACCTGTTCAGCGAGCAGGGCCAAAGCCTTTTCCAGGCCGACGGTGACATCCGTGTCTACGGTTGAAGGCGACTGTACCCGCGCTATGAGCTCCTCTTTATCCAGGTCGAAAGCGACCGCTTTGGTAAATGTACTGCCAAAATCTATAAAGATCCTAATGTTATTCATCATTTCGCACTCCACTTTGGGTATTTCAGTTTGATGCCGGGCTGCTCCGGAGTGTATATGCCTTTTACGCATATACACTTCCGGAACCTGCTCTGCATACGGTGGTTCAATCATTACAATCTGAGGTGCTTTCCTTAGTCGGCAACCATGCCTTTGGTTTCCTTGCCCAACCAGGCTATCAACAACACGCTCAATACATTACAGGCCACGATAAGGTAGAAGACTCCGTCATATCCACCGGCACCGACAATATACCCGACGATGATGGCGCCCAGGATACCGCCGAGGCGGCCGCATACCTGAAACCATCCCATTCCGGTGCCGCGGATGCGCGTAGGCAGCAACTCCGGCCAATAGGTAGAGCAGCACATGTTATAACCGTACTGGCAAAACTGATAGATGAACCCGGCGATGATGATCGCAGTGAAGGTGTTCATACTGCCATAGACATATGCGGTTCCTGCCGCCAAAATGGACATAGCACAGCAAGCGAACTTCCTTCCGAATTTGTTTAACAACCACACCATCCCAAAGTAAGCCGGTATGCCGCCCAGGGCGAAGATGGCTATCATTCTGGTGGACTTGACCACTGAGTATCCTTTGGATACCAGCAAGGCGGTCAGCCAGGTGGCCAGGGCGAAATAACCCAGCATCTGCAGAAAAGGCCAGAATGTGCCCAAGAAGGAGTGCTTGATCTGCCCGCTCTTCCACAGGTCGGTCCATTTGGGTTTGTCCATTTCTTTCATCTTTTTTTCCCTGGCCGCCTCGGCTTCATAAAGGCCCTGAATCTCTTCAGCGTTAAACTGATAGATGGGCTTTCCGCTTGATTCGGCCACCCGCGCTTCAACAGCTTCTACAATTTCATCCGCTTCTTTGTAACGGCCTTTGGTTTCCAGCCAACGGGCCGATTCTGGCAGAGCATAATATACCACGATCACCCATAAGGCCAACAAGGAAATGACTACGAACATTACCCGCCAGCTTGAAACCGATAGAATAGCCGTCGCCACTGTGGCCCCAAAGACTACCGCCACAGGGGACGCCAACAGGGAGAGGACCACATACTTGGCCCGGCTTGCCGCAGGAGACATCTCGGCCAGCAGTGCCAAACTAGTCGGGATCTGAGCACCAGCACCAATGCCGAATATTATACGTCCTGCGAACAGTGTCTCAACATTGGGAGCGAAGGCGAAGATCAGACCGCCCAAGCCCCAGGTTACCATGCATATCATAAAGAGTTTTTTACGGCCCCATTTATCTGCCAATAGAGAACAGAAGGCCGCACCGATCATCATTCCAATGTTGCTGGCCGACCCCATATAACCCATGAGCTGCGCGGAAAGCCCAAATTGCTTTTGGACGATAGGTAGAATAAATCCGAAACTATTGATTTCCACCGCTTCGGCAAACATGGCTATAGACACAATTACTGCTTGCCACATCAGAAATTTGCAGTCGTGGAAACGTTCAATCCTAGCTCCTACGGGCACACGAAGTGTTTCACTAATAACACTCATTGATAAGCCTCCTTTGATTTATGTTCCGTCGCCTTTAACCAGGTTCAGGTGAATTCTTGATTATGAATCCACGACTACGAGTCCGACCAGTGCGGTAACGTCCTTAACCATATCAAGCTCTTGGATCAATTTGACCAATTGAGCGGCATTGGCATCAGGGATAGGTTTGACAGAATGCTTGATACAATCGCGGAACTTGATTTCACAATCGGCGAAAGTCAACGGGTTGGTTGGAGTTCCCAGAGGCAGATCAACCTGTTCCGTATAAACACTGCCATCCTTCATAGTGATGCTTACCCGGCCTGGCTCAAGTTCGGCTCCCTCGAAGCTGGGATCGACTTCCACCGGCCCGATCTTGCCGGCCATTTCCAGAAGGTCGCGGCTCTGTATGGCGGCAGGGGTAAATTCATCCAGCCCGGCGCGGCCTCTGGCTATCACTGCAGCTACACCCCAGGGGGCGCTGAATTGACTGTCAACGAAATTGCGCGGCCTGGTTTTAATTTCAATCGGCGCGCAGAGCAGATTTAAGGTGCCCGGTCCGCACCACAGCTTGATTTTATCAACATTTTCAGCGGCGACCCGATGTTCCTTTACTATTTTCAAAGTTGCATCAACGAAGGGATGAATTCCTCTGCAGCATGGATAAGGCTTAATGGTGACATCTTTGCCTTCAAACCTGGTGCCGAGTTCTCCCACCAGTGCCTCCCGGGAATACTTATTGTCATGGTATACTTTGTAGAAACCGGCATCGCCTTCCAGTACGTTCCTGGCCCCGGTGATGCCCTTCTGGGCCATTAAAGCCGAAGTTATCCCGGCCTTTACCGCGAAGCCCGGCCCCAATCTTTTGGTAAGAGCTCCGTCCTTGACGCATTGGGCGTTTCCGGCCGATTGATGATAGGCAATGCCGATGGCATTGACGATTTCTTCTTCGCTTAAGCCCAAGAGCCTCCCCGCCACAGCAGCCGCGGTGATATATCCATAAAGACTGGTCTGATGCCATCCGTAGGGAATAATACTCTCCCCGGGTCTGGTGGCAAGCCCCAACCGGCATATGAAATCAGTTCCCAGGGCTACAGCGGTGATGAACTCTTTGCCGCTGATTCCGCCCAGATACTCGGCCAGGGTAAGGGCGGTGGGAATGGCGACTACGCCGGGGTGCATGATCGCAGTCTCATGCACATCGTCAAAATCCAGGGTGTGCGCGATGGTGGCATTAATTTGAGCCGCATTGGGAACCGGAAGCTTATGGCCATAAACCAGTATATGGCTTTGAGGAGCCCCGCCCCAATCAACTGCCAGCTCCACCAGTTCTTTAACCCCGGCCTGACTGGTTCCGCCCAGCGCAACTGCAAAGTAATCCAAAACCTGCAGTTTGGTTATTTCAACAACATTTGCCGATAGATCTTCAAATTGAATATTTTTGAAGTTTTGGGCAAATAAATAAGTTGCGTCCATTTGATTAACACATCCCTTTTGCTTATTTGACTTCAGTCAACAATCACATCTTGCCTTTGGCTTTTAGATCCGTTTTCAGGTCTTCCAGCGCAGACTCGATATCAGCTTCCGGGGGATATACTCTGTCGAAGCCCAATTTCTTGAACTTCTCTTCGTCCTCTTTCCAGTCGTGTTTCATGACTCCCAAAATGCCCCCGATGTAGAATAGCACATCGTTTAAACCGGCCTCGGTCACTTTTTCCTTGAAGCCCTGCAAATCCATTTCCGCCATGCCGTAGATGGAGCTCATAAAGACGGCGTCAGCATCGGTTTCCTGAGCAACTTTTATGAACTCTTCGGCTGGTGTTTGTGCGCCTAATGCCACTACATTGAATCCCTTTTCACGCAAAAACCGTGATATGATCTTGGTTCCTATAACATGGGAGTCTACTCCCACTGTTCCCGTGATGATGGTTATTTTCTCTTTCATAGGTGTAACGCTCCTTTTATCCAAAATAATCGCTGCCTATTTGGACGGCTTGCCGATAAGTTGTCCTTTGCTAATCGCCCAGAAGTCTTCCAAAGAGACATAATAGTTCATTTCCCGTCTTTCAGCCGCGGCGCGCTGGGCAACCTTGGCCCGATGGAAATCCTTTATATCCTCACTGAAGGGCAGATTACCAAACTCGAGGTAACGGCAGGCTCCGTTCAGATCCCTGATACCGACCACCTCATCTTTGGCATGCATGTTGATTGGGAAAGGAGAATCTATCACACCGGTTTCCATGGCTTTTACCGCCCCGGCACATATGTCGCCATCGCCCATTTCCAATACTTTGTCCAGAATCTGCGATACTTCGTTGAAAGTCAAATTCTCTTCCTGCTGGATAACATCATTGTCAATGGGGAAATTCTGCTGTCTTACTACATTGAAGATCCAATTGGTTGCCTTGTAGGTCTGTTCATGAGCCTCCAGGCTAGGTACCCCCAGCGCTTCATCTATAGTCTTTACAAAGGCGATAGGACATTTGCCGAGGGCAGCCACCATAGCGGTATAACAGCTGTAGCCGAAAGCGCTGCCTACATCCTGCGGATAAGGGAATAGAGGAACCTGGCTGCCTACAATACCGGGAATAATGATGTCGTTATAGCCTAATTTTTCAAGATATTTCTTGAATAGCCTTGGCGCAGCCCGGAGGTCTCCCAGATCCTGAGCCAGACACCCTTGCAGGTTTACCTGGGGCATGACGCATTTGGCGCCCTGAGTGATGACATTCAAGGCACATATGATCTGCGTGGCTATATTGATGCTTCCGGGGTATACACTGTTGGGCAAAAACCCATGGCAGTCGGCGTTGATAATGACTCCGCGTTCGGCATAGTAACCCATCAACCGGCCCATATATTGAGCGGTGGTAAGCAGCTCTGCAACGGTGGCCTTCTTATCGTAGCCGCTGAACCAGGCAAAGAAACTGCATGGCATACCGTTCATTCCGGAGGCAAAAGCCATCTCTGCCACCTGGCTGTTGGCTATGGCGGAGCACCTGGGGTCTAAACAGCCGTCTACCGACTCAACCAGTTTGCGGTTGTTTTTTAAGCCATGGTTGACTATGGGGTATCCGTTCAATTTCGGTTTACCGGTTTTTATGCTCTCTTCCAGGCCCTGTTGGGCCTTTTCAAACATCCCGTTTCTGGTGTAACTGTCTGTGGTGAGAGGTGTACAGGTAACGCCCAGAGCATTGATGCTGCGGACCAACTCGATTTCATCCTCCAATATGGGGGTGCCTGCCCGGGGGAAATTAACCGTTCTATGTTCGGCGCCCATCCTTTGGAGTTCTTTGTAAAAAACCTTGCTGTCCGGCAGGCTTTTTTGATAGGCTACTGCTTCTTCAAGATCGATTTCCTTTAGTGTTGGCCATGCGGCAATTACCTCTTTGCGCATCTCCATAAACTTATCTTCATCGATTTTCTGTTGACTGACTTTAATCATTGTCCTGCTCCCTTCGGAATAGTTTTCGGCAACGTTATTCGTAATGCCGCTATTTTCGAATCTCACAGTCAAAACCGTAAGATTCAAATATATTTTGGGCTCTGTTTAAGCTTTCATCGGAGGGGCGTTCCGTATCTCCCATTTCATAGTCCCGGTCCAAGGTCTTGTACTTGCCCATGCCGTAACGATGATAGGGCAGCAGGTGGATCTGCGCCGTTCTCGCTATTTCGGACATTTTTCCGGCTATGGCTGCCACATCATCGTCCGAGTCATTAATCCCAGGAATAAACGGAATACGAATAACCACCGGGGTTCCACTGTTAACAACCAATTCGAGATTATGCAAAATCAATGCATTGGACTGTCCGGTATACTTGGCATGAACTGCGGGATCAAGGTGTTTTACGTCGTAATACACCAAATCGGTATGCTGGAGTATTTTCTCCAAGCCAAGCGTGTTCCCATATCCGGATGTATCCAGGCAGGTGCCGATGCCCGCTTCATGACACATTGCAAACAAGGCTTCAACAAATTCGGGCTGCATCAAGGCTTCTCCTCCTGAAACAGTCACCCCTCCGCCTGAATTCCGATAATAATGAATGTCTTTCTTGATGACGCGAAAAACCTCATCTACGCTCATTGCCTCACCCTGGAACTGCAATGCGGTCGAGGGACACACTTCAACACATGCGCCACAATCAGTGCATAGCTCCCGATCGATATAAATCCCACTTTCATCAACCGATATAGCCTTTAGTTCACATACTTCCATACAGCTCAGGCATTTTTCACAGAAGGTATCCCTATGTGTTACCTCCGGCCAGGGATGCTGCGACTCCGGATTAGAACACCAGGTGCATCTCAAGGGACAGCCCTTCAAGAAAACCGTGCACCGGGTGCCTGGTCCATCATCAAGGGTATATCGTTGAATGTTAAAAACAATGCCTTTTGGTTCAGTCATAGCTGCGTTCTCACCTCTGCTTTCTTTTCCAGCCGGACGTAACCTAGTCCTCGACAGGTAATTCGTGGTTGGGGAGGAGTTGTCGATATGACAACTCCTCCCCCCAATCAGGCCTTACATGGCATGCATGGTACGTTCTACAATTTCATCCTGCAAATCACGGGGCAGGTCGACAAAATAGGCACTGTAGCCACCGACACGGACCAACAGGTTCTTGTACTTCATTGGGTCTTTCTGAGCTTCCTTCAGTTCTTCCGCAGAATGGATATTGAACTGAATGTGCCATCCGCCTCTCTGGAAATAGATCTTAATCAGATTGGCCAGATTCTTTATTTTTTCAGGGGTATCCAGCAACTGTTTGGAGAATTTCATGTTGTGGGTGAAACCACAGGAAGCACTGGCCAGGCTGAAATCTCTGGTGGCAGAGTTGATCAGAGCCGTGGGTCCGTTGACGTCCATACCCGGCATTGCTGAGGTGGCGGCATCATTTACCGGAGTCCACTGATATCTGCCATTGGGTAGAGCTCCAACCGATTTGCCCTGAGTGGTGTGTCCGCTGGCAGCTCCCTTGAACAGCATGGGTTTTTCTCCAGTGAAGGGATCCGGGCGGCTCTGCATGATTTCCTGGGTTCCTAACATGATTTTGGTGAAGAATTCATCGGGCATATCTTCATCGTTGCCGTACTTGGGAGTATTCAGGCACATCAGGCGCAGCTTTTCATGCCCTTCCCAATTGGCCTTCATAGCTTCTAATAGTTCAGCCATGGCAACTTTCTTGGTATCAAACACCAGGCGCTGAATCGCAGCCAGGCAGTCTGCAATATCGGTGATACCACGGTCGCCTATCCAAGAAGCCCGGCATATGGGATAGCGAGCGCCGCCTTCGCGGGAATTCATGCCGGCCGGGATGCAGTCTTCATAAAGCATGGCGCATCTCAATCCGCTCATAGGGCTGTGCTGCTGTTCAACCGACCACCATATGAAGTAATGTTTGCGCAGTATTTCACAGAAATAATCTTCCTGTTTGAAGAAGGCTTCGATGATCTCATCCACGCTCTTCATTTTGGTGACGTCGCCGGTCTTCAGGCCCAGCTGCTTGCCGGTTCTGTTGTCAAAGCCGTTCCATAAAGTCAACTCGAATATCTTGGCCTGGTTAAGGCTGTAGAACCCGCCCTGATGCTCGGCGATATCCAGGTGATAGCCCAGACAGCCGCTGGCATTCCAATTGACCGCATCCCAAATCGGAACGCCGCGATCCAGGTATCTCTGAGTGCCCAATTTGTCACCCAGGAAAGCCGGGTTGCCGCCGCCGAAGTCTTTATTGCATTCCAATGCAAATACCATAAAATCTTCATCGATATTTTCGTGATAACGGATATAGATGGCAGGTTCGGAGAGCAGGGTCTGGCGCATTACTTCCAAAGTTAACCAGGAGACTTCATTGATCAGGCAATTGCCATTCACATCGGTACCGCCCAGAGTGACGTCCGGCAGCAGGGTTCCCGGAGCCGCACGGTGTTCTCTCTTAACGGTAACCAGGTTCTCGGTCTCTCTAATCTTCAACCATAACGCACCGATCATTTCGGCTGCATCCTGGCGGGTAATGTCGCCCTTGAGCATATCTTTTTCATAATAGGGATACAGAATCTGGTCGATGCGGCCTACGCCGACCTCAGGCCGTTCGGAGCTTTCTATCCAGGGTGCCAGGTGCAGGAAACGCAGGCTCTGCACCGCTTCCCAGAAGTTGCGCGGCGGATTGGCAGGAACATTTTCACAGACTTCAGCTATTTTGAGCAGTTCAGCCTTTCTAGCCATATCGGGGCAAGATACAGCCTGCTCTCTGGCCAAATCGGCATACCGTTTGGCATTAGCGATAACGGCTTTGCAGGAAATAATGCAGGCCTGCAGCAGGTGGTATTTACGCAGGGCATTTTCCGGCAGTCCAGGCTGCTGGAAACCCAGTGCCATACACTTTTCGATTTCATTCTCGGCTAGCTTGATAATGTAATTCAGACCATTGTCGATGGCCGGTTTGGTGGGCATGCAGTTGCCGCCGCCGAATGCACCCCAGTTCTCGAATATGCCTCTGTCCACGACCTCTCTGACCGCTCTGCCCTCGAATACCATACCCCGGTCAAACATGAGATCGAAGTGATCTTCGCCCATCTCAGCCGAAATGGCATCACGCACAAAGTTTCTCTGCGGCATATTTTCTACCCAGTATTTAGCGTCTTCGGTAAGCTTGCGCAGGTCTTCGGGATCGATATAGGTAGCATCGATGTCACTGCTCTTGCGGTCAAAGCGGCCAGTTTCACACATGGCCAGGATTTCCCGGGGCTTCATGGCGCACAGGGTGCCATTGCCGCGGATGAATTTGGTCAGCGAACCGACTATCAGTTCGTCTTCTCTGATGGTAACGGGGCCTTCCAACATTCTCTTTTCAAAGGCTTTTGCCCAGCGCACGTCTAAAGGCAGGCCTTCGGTTTCTTTCCATGATTCGGTAAACAACAGGGTGCCATCAACATATACCTGTGGAGGGGCATCTTCCCATTCTTTTTTAAGCTTCTGCAACCTGGGAGTCATGACGTTTACTTTTCTGATTGCGTCGCCGTCAACTTTTGGCATGTTATAACACCATCCTTTTCTCTAAATCTCCTGACTTGTGATTCATCCTGGCACTGTTTAACTCCATTTATTACCTCCTTTTAGTCTCAACTGCTTAAGTTTTAAGGCTGTGCTTCAGCGCCCGACCTCACATTTCAAACCTGCGAGGTGGTCAGGCGCCTTAATAAACAACACCGTTGCCGCGTTGCGATTACCTGCCACAGCTATTATTAAGGGATATTGCAAACTTCAACATAATAAGGAGCAATTTCTATGCCATTTAAAATGGTTAATAACGAACAATTCCTAAATAAGATAAAGGAGCCCCAACCTACCCGAAATGAGTGAATTGGAGCTCTCATAAATGATCGATTTTGATTATTCTATTTTTTTGGCATCAGTCGCAGCATTACTACATCTGGTTGTAACTGGACAGATACATTGTATCTATTATGCTACCTGGCAATTCTGCAAAGGGGTTTTATCTAAAGTCAGGGTTTACCGAAAAAACATCTCGGCAAACATATATATGTTGGTTTTTTCCAATCAGGCTGTTATTTGAACTGGGCACTTGCAGCCTCTCTTGCAGATGCTTTGATTTCCTCTGCCTGCTGATGTATTTCAAACATCTTGGTGTCTGTAAGGGGGAAAAAGTAAAAGGCGATAATACCCAGAGCCATAATAACAGCAGGCAGTAAAGACATTATTATCCGCAGACCCATCACGATTCCTTCCGTAACACCGGCCTTAGGATCAAAGCCAATTGCTGCTAAGCCTAGGCCCAGGACAAGACCGGAAATGGCGGTACCGATTTTTCCAGGCATAGAACTCAGGGAAAAGAGAAACGCGCTGACATCTTTTCCCTTGGCAACAGTCGTGAATTCTACTACATTACCATATATAGCCATCTCAACCGCCATACAAATACCCATACCTACCTGAGCCGCGGATAAAAGCAAGGCAAACCCTAAGGGGTTCTTTCCGAAAAAGAAGGACAATAGGAGTGCGATACCAAAAACAGCGAGACCAACAATATATGTTTTTTTGCTGCCCAAAAATTTGTTAATAAAAGGAGAGATAAAAGAACCGCCAAAAGTAAATAAGGTACTGAAAGTTAGATAAGTAGCTAACATGCCCTTATCACCAGCGACATAAGCAAAATAATAAGCTGCCAATCCCATAACCGTATACTGGCCTAGTCTTAAACAACTGGCTGCAGCGATTAAAAGCATCATAGGTTTAGTGAAGAAATTCTTAATCATATCCCAAAGGGATGTTTTTTGGACTATGGATTGCCGGCCGGATGGGACATATATTTCCTTGCCCCGCAGCATAGCTATTACATTGAAATAAGCCAGTGTGATAAGAACTGATATCACAACTGCCATCATGGTATATCCTTTGCTATCACTGCCTAACAATGACGCAAAAAATCCAATAATAACTACATTAGTCACACTGAATGCAATTTTACCTAATGAATTACATTGAGAACGTACTGCCGATAGGCTTACTTTTTGGACAGGATCGTTTGAAAGGACGTTTATGGCTCCATTATAAGCTGTAAAACCAATATTATATGTAAATAGAGCCAGAAAATAAAATACTGAGTAGAAAATAAAGGCTGACTTGCCGCGCAACCCTAGATCCGTAAAATGCAAAATATATATGGGCAATGTTATCAATGCGCTAAATATAATCCAAAAAGCAAAACGACCCATCTTAGGATTGCTTTTCTGCATAATTATACCGATAACAAACAATGATAAGAGATCCAAGCTTCTTGCGCTGGTTAAAACGCCTGCTAATGCAATATTGGGAACTCCAATAATGGTGGTCAGGAAGAAGGCAAAATACGTATTCTGCAGATAGGGAGAAAGGTTAGTAAAGAAATTCGTTATTCCGTAGCGAACCGATATTTCATTATAAATCGATGCACCAGCCTTTGTCTCCAATTTGTAAATCCTCCTCTAATTCCAATGAATGATAATTTTCATTTGGATCCCCTTACGGACGTTTGATGCTGAGATTAAAGACTAGGGCAACGATGGAGAATATCAAAAGCATTACAAAGGTCGATACAAAAGAACCGGTTTTAGTTACAAAAGAGCCCGCCAGGGTTGCTACAAAAGAGGTTGGAATCAAGAATGTGTTGGCAATACTGAAATTAAGGGAGAAGTTTTTGGGGCCATAGAACGAACTGATAACCGCTGATGTTATAGTTGGAGCACACCCATAAGAAAGGCCGCACAGACTAAGTCCAACGACACAAAGCGGTATGCTGTTGAAAAGAACAGCCATCAGAGTAACCGCCGGCGCTGCGATCGTGATCGCATTGGCTGTCAACATGGTTACGCGCCGTCCAAATGCGTCAAACAATGCCCCGGATAGAATTCGTCCCAGACCATTGCATATCGAAAGAACTCCCACCAAAGTCGTTGCCAGGGCGGCAGCCGCTCCAACAGAGAGCGATATATCCTTGGCGGCACTTATGACGGTATTGCCTATCGCTGCTGAAAGGATGCAGTAGAGAAAGAATCTCCAGAATGTTGACCGCCTGGTCATCTCTGCGGCAGTATAATCACGCGGTTCAAAATCTTCGCCCCGCTTAGCCTTGGTCTTGGTTGGCCCGGGGAACTGGGCATCCGCAGGCGCCAGCTTGATAATGAGCCCGGTGACCACAAGAATTGCTCCGATAGCTACAGCAAGTACCACATAGGTGTTTCTCCAACCAATAGATTGAATCAGACTGCTGGCCACAGTACCCAGAACCAGCGTACTGGCTCCAAATCCCATCATCAGAGCCCCGGAACAAGTGCCGGCCTTATCCGGGAACCACGACATTGTTCCAGAAATCACGGCATTATAAGCCATTCCTACTCCGCAGCCCGTCAAAACACCATAACTCAAATATAAGACCGTGGTGCTGGCGCCACTCATACGTGAAGTGAGAAAAAAGCCGAGAAATGTCAAGATGCCGCCGGTGATAATCGGGGCCTTGACGCCCATTCCTCTGGTCATAATACCGGATAGGACCCCGCCGACACAGAAGAAACACATCATGATGGTGAAATTAAGCGCCAGAGCAGCCGGAGTCCAGTGGAATTCGGCGGCCAGGGGGGCTTTTAAAATCGACCACGCGTATATGATCCCAGCAAATAGCATACTGATTACACCGACTACTAGATAGGGCCATCTGGTTACCGTTTTGGTTGCATCCATTTTTCTTTCCTCCCGATTTTACATTAAATACAGTTTTACGAAGTGATATAGCGGCGCTTTTTCAGCAAGCCACCCGCAGTTACAAGGCTTGCTTCCGGGAACCTAATGCCTCTGTTGCTCCTTTGAGAAAAAGCGTATTAATCAGGCCACTGCTCCAGCAGCAGGTTTGAATTCCAAAAGGGTTTTAAACATTCGTATAATCACTTCATTATGCCAGAGGCTTTGTTTTTTAATAATCCTATCAACCTCCTTCTGTAACCCGTTTTTATTTGAAGATTGCGGCTGTTCAAATTCTCATAATGCCTAACCGGGCAATAACTGGGCGGCTTAAAATATTTAACGCAAACTTCATGCCAAATGGGTGTGCGACTTATGCAAGAAACACTTGGCTATAAAAATAGGCCCAATTCACTAATTGTGAGTGAATCCGGCCATTTTCTTTTGTCGTACCGGTCAACATTCCGCCAAAAGTCGCAGAGATGCTACAGCAGATGTTGCAAAACCGGTACATTGTATCAATTTTGCAGCCATTTCTGTTCTAGTAATTGATTGGTTTGGTTCCAGGGGCAATTCCCAGGCAGAATATAACCAGGGCAATAAGACAGCAAATCATGGCACCCCAGTAAACCAGATAGTAATTGTAGGCGGCGGCAATTACCCCAAAAATTACCGACCCCAGACCATAACCGATATCGATTGAGGCAAAGAAGGCGGCAGAGGCAGTGCCTCTTCTCTGTGCAGAGCAGCGATTAAACATCATGGTATTGATAAGGGGTCCCACCGCCCCCTGAGCCAAGCCAAAGGGGAAAGCGATTGCAAGCAGATATAGCGGCGCGTTTACTAGCGGTAGCAGGGCAAAACATAGCGCAAGGCTTATTATGCCGGGAATGATAATTATATTGGCACCCCGCTTATCGGCCACCCTCCCCAGGAACAGCCTGGACAAAAATGTGCCTGCAGCGTTAAAGGTAAAAAAGAGACCTATATTGCCGAGACTCCTATCCATGGCAAAAAGAAAAATAAATGAAGTCACACTGCTTAAGGCGACATATAGCAACACAGTCACCAGTGCCGGAAGAAATACGGCGTATTCAAAGCCCAATAAGGTTTTGGGCAGTTTACTCTTCATCGGATCTTCCCCATGGCTTAAATCCTGGGTATCATTCTTATTCTTGTTTTCACAGCTTATAAAGCAGTCGAAAATCATACTCATGAGTGCGACCACTGCGGCCAGGGTAAAGAGCAATCTGAAGTTTGCTGCGGCCCCATCCCCGATTATAGAGAGTGCAATTCCCGGGGCCAGGGCCACCGCAATAGTACTGAAAACCGCGATATAGCTTATTGCTTCAGCCCTGCGGGTTGAGGGAATTATATCAACCGCCAAGGCGCTGCCTAGAGTGGAATGCATCCCAAATCCGATGCCTTGCAGAACCCGCAGCAATGCCAAAACTATAAACACCTCGGCAAAGTTGTACAGCCCACAGGCTATAGTGCATAAGGCCGCCCCCAATATCAATAACTTGGTGCGCCCGATTTTATCGGAAAGAAAACCTGAAAAGGGACGGATGGCAAAGGCGCCAAGAGTATAAATGGTGGTCATGAGTCCGGCATAAGCAACCGTGCCGGTCAGTTTTTGCGCATAGATGGGCAAAGTTGCATAAAAAAAATAATTGCAGAAGTTTATCCCCAGGGTGGCAAATAATATGAGAATATAATCTTTACTCCACAAGTTTTCTGGTTTGTTGGTGATCATTATTGTTCCTCCCCCGCTCGGCGCCAGGTATAAATCTCACCGTTTAATCAATGTTGCAGCCGGTTAATGATGCGGCAGACCATCCGGCCTGCATTTTTTGACAATTCCTGAACAGTAGACTATAAGAGCCGCCACAGAGCAGACCATGGCCCCCCAATAGAGGCAGGAATAACTGTATGCGGCGATTATTCCAAAAATGATAGAACCGATACCCAGTCCGATATCGACTGAAGCAAAGAAAGCTGCGGAGGCAGTGCCTCTTCTCTGCGGTGAACAACGCTCGAACATCATGGTATTCATGACAGGTACTACAGCGCCCTGAGCCAGCCCTGACAAAAATGCGATCAAAAGCAGCTGCGGGGACGTATTTACTAATGGTATCAGGGCAAAGCTGATAGCCAGGCCAAGAATTCCCGGAATCACAATGACGTCGGCCCCTCGCCTATCCGCCACTTTCCCCAGCGACAATCTTGATAAGACGGTACCTATTGCATTGAAGGTAAAGAAGAAACCGACATTGCCTAGACCCCGGTCCAGCGCAAAAAGAAAAATAAACGAAGTCACACTGCTTAAGGCGACATAGAGCAGGATATTTACCAGTACAGGCAGAAATACGGCATACTCAAAACCCAGGAAGGTTTTGGGCAGGTTATTATCACCCTCCGCAGGCTTTTCTGTCCGGGTCATACCCTTGAACCCTTTCTTATTGTGGTTTTTTTCATAGGTAATAAGGCAATCCAGAATCATACTTGCAAAAGAGACTATAACGGCGAGAATAAACAATAATCTGAACCGGTCCAGGGCGCCGTCCCCTATAATGAAAAGCGCGATGCCCGGGGCTATGGCAGCAGCAACCGCACCATAAAGCCCAAAATAACCTATCCCTTCCGCCATTCGGGATTTGGGGATCACATCAGCCGCAACCGCGCCGCCCAGGGTGGAATGCATACCAAAGCCGATGCCATGCAAGACCCGTATCAGCATCAGCACCATTAAGCCATCTGCATAATTGTACAGAAAGCAGGCTGCACAGCATATAGCCGCTCCTAACACCAATAGTCTGGATCGCCCGTATTTATCGGAAAGGATGCCGCTCAAAGGGCGCACCGCCAAAGCGGCATAAACATATATGGTAGTCACAAGGCCGGCATAAACAGTGGTCCCGGTCAGTTTTTGGGCGTAAATCGGCAAGGTGGAAAAGAAAAAATAATTACAGAAACTGATGCCTAGAGAGGCCATCACTACGATAATATAGTCTCTGCTCCAGATTTTTTCAGACTGAGCGGCCATATCTCACTTTTATCCGTCTGTCCTTATTTATAGGCCAGAATCTGCTTTCTAAAGAAATTAGAACGTGATTTAGCTTAGGGGTACTTTACTTTTATAAAGCAAAGTTCATGCCAATCCGTTTAATATAATCAAAAAAGCCGAGGACCCAATCCATCCAGGCGATGAATTGGGTCCTCAGAAGGTCTAGACCAGAATATGAACCATGCAAATAGTAGCAGAGGAAATTATTTATTGATTTTTTCCCTAATCTTGCGGTATAACAGAGTACGGTGAATTCCCAATCTTTTGGCAGCTTCAGATACACGTCCATTGCTTTCCGCCAATACGGTCTCTATATATTCCGCTTCGACTCTATCCATGAAATTTTTCAAAGTCTCCCGGGAGGTTATTTCCGGCAGATACTTAACCGGCTCTGCAACCCTGTCGCCATTCGTGGATAGACCTACTTCGAAATGCAGTTCGTCGTCGACTGATGTTATGGCCAGTCTTTCAATCACATTCCTCAATTCCCGGACATTTCCGGGCCAATCATATTCATAAAATGCTTCTATGGTTTCTCTGGTCAGCTTCTTGCTGAAATTATATTTGGCGTTTATTCCGTTTAAGAACTTTTTGGACAGCGCCAGAATATCTTCCGGCCTCTCTCTGAGCGATGGAACTGTGATAGGTATAACACTGAGACGGTAATATACGTCAGCCCTGAACTGCTTGTTGGCTATCATCTCCCGCAAGTTTTTGTTGGTGGCAGAAATCAATCGCACATCGGTGTGCTTGATGGTCGTGCCGCCTACATGTTTTATCTCGCCGCTCTCCAATACCCTCAAGAGCTTGGACTGCATAGATAAAGGCAAATCCGCAATTTCGTCCAGAAATAAAGTGCCTTTGTCGGCCATTTCAAATAATCCTGGTTTTCCTTTGGGATTCGCACCGGTAAAAGCGCCTTTTTCATAGCCAAAAAACTCGGCCTCCAGTAAGTCATGAGGAATCGCCGCACAATTCACCGGGATGAAGGGCTCATTGGCCCTGCTGCTGTGGCGATGTATATAGCGGGCTAACACCTCTTTGCCTGTCCCGGATTCTCCTGTAATCATAACCGCGCTATCGGTTTTGGCTATGGTGTTGCACATTTTGACTATTTTTTTCATTACCGGGCTTTCCGCAATCGGCACATGAGCGAAAGTATCGCCAGAGCTCAAATATTCCATGGAAGCCTTAAATCTGGCATTAGCAGGTTTCTCCGGCTTAATGCTGGAAAAATATTTGTCAATAAGCTTTTTATCCAAAGCTACGTCAACGACTAAGGCAATCTCGCCATTTTCGTCCATAAGAGGGGTGGCGATAACAGTCTGTTCTTCGCCGTACCGGGATTTAACTGTTCCCACCAATCCTTCCTTAGTTTCAATTACTTTTAAACAGGGGGACCACTGGTATATTCCGCCCACCTCGTTCATTTCCTTGATATTAAAGCCCACAAAATTTCCGACTTCGACTCCCACAAAAGTCATAAGCACATTGCCTTCATTATCCATAATAGAAATGGAATTAGTCTGCTCTTTGACTATCCGTTCTATGTCCGATGCGGCAAGTTCATCCAGCGTCAAATCTTCGTAGCCGTTTTTCTGTGCAGCAACCATCTTTTTACCTCCCACTCTGTTTCACCGAAAGGTTTCGCTTTCATGTTGAAGCACATCGTCACATTAAAACCGCTGGTATTATAAAATTGGGAATTGTGGCATCGCAGCCATTATATTGTGAATACTATTACTATCACCTATATCATTCTATCATGACAAATTCTTTGATAATAAGATTTATTTTTTGGTTTTATTACTATAGATTATCTTTTTATTTCCTTATTTTAGTAATTATTGCGCTAAACATGGCGGCATTATATTGGTACCGCCGGGCTTACAGCGACCAAGCCGCCCCATCCCTGAATAAGATGGGGACGGCTGCAGCCGCCTCTGCCCGCATAACGAAAGGCAGCTATTCAGCGATAATGGTTTTGGCATCCCGCATCTTTTTAATATATTCCTCACCATAGCCCAGTTCTTTAAGGATTGCGGCGGTATCCTGACCCAAGCGGGGGGCTTTGTTGACCGGGGGCAGCCCGGCTTCCTGGAATTGCACAGGTGGTCTGACCAGGGTTCTGGTTCCGCTTTCATATTCCAGTTCCGTGAAGTAATCATTTGCCCATGCCTGAGGATCCTGCAATACTTCACTCCAAACCTGTGCCAGAGCATAGGGCTGGTCGGTTTCAGTCATTATGGCGGCTACTTCAGCAGAGGTCAACTCCGCGAACCGGGCTGCGATGGCATCACACAGCTCCCCCATGTAGGGACCCTTTTTGAGGTTTTCAACATTGCTGAAGCGTTCGTCATTGAGCCACTCGGGATTCATGGCTTTAGCAAACGGGGTCCATTGCAGATCGTAATTGGGCATACTGATCTCTACCCAACGCCCATCTTTGGTCTGGTACGAACCGATCAAAGGATTGGGGTTTTCGCGACGTGAAATCGGGTAAGTGATCAAGCCGTACTGAGCGGTCTGCATCATGGTGGCTTGCAGGAAAATCGCAGCGCCCAAGAGGCTTACGCTTACTTTATCGCCTTTACCGGTTTTAGCCGCACGATATAGAGCAGCCATGACGCCGGCAGCCATGCACATGCCTACCACGCGGTCGCCCATACTGGGGATCAAGTTCATGGGAGATCCATCCTTGTCATACAGACTGCCTAATAATCCGGACCTAGTCCAGAAGGCAGTGAAATCATAGCCGGGAAGATCCTTATCAGGCCCTTTTTCTCCATAACCGGTAGCTGCACCATAAACCAGTTTGGGGAACTTTTCCTTCAGGGTTTCATAATCCAATCCCAGCCTTTTCAGGGCTTGGGGACGCCAATTGGTGATGAAAATATCAGCTTGAGCCAGAAGTTCCATAAGAACGTGATAACAATCCGGATTCTTCAGGTTCATTGACAGGCCTCTTTTGTTGCCGTTTTCAATTTCGAAAGTGAGATTCTCACCGGGCAAATCGGTGGGACGTCCTTCCGTTAAACCTGCTCCCGGAAATCTGGTGCCATCACCACGAAGATCTTCTATCTTTATCACTTCGGCGCCCTGATCCGCCAAAAACCTACCACAGCTGGCAGCCGTGATAAAAATCGCCAGTTCAACCACTTTTACTCCAGCTAATGGTCTGTTATTCTCCATACTCATTCTCCTTTTTCGAATAGTTGATAGAAAACTACTTGCTTCCGTTGAGATTTAACCGGGACGGATAGTGCAAGTTTCCTGGGAACTCCTGACTAAATCCCAACGGAGCAATTATATAGAAAGGGGTTAGATAGCCATGCTATGCCCGGCTCTCCCGTTCCGGCGCATTGGCTCAGGATACATATTTATTGGCTGAACTTATTGCTCCGGCCACTTCCTGCCTCAAGGCTATGGTATTCTTCGGCGTATACTGCAATAAAGTGCCGAGATCGCTGTACAGTTCGGCCAGTCGTTCACCGTCAGCAATCGCAGCCATTATCTCTTTAGCCCGATTAAAAACATCGTTTATATTCGAATAAATAAAGATATTGGCCATGTTTATTTTCAGCTGGGCACTGTCCTGGCAGTCTCGAGCCAACGCCTTCCGGGCGCGCAAGAGGGCGCTTTCCATTACAAATGCGGACATGATGATATCGGCTAGTTTGCCGACAATCTCTTCATGCTGTGCAATTTTCTTACCGTACTTTTCCAGTAGCGCCCCCAGTGTGAATAGGGCTATATCCTTGCAGGCCTGAACTAAATCGCTGGCATCGTTACGGACGGAAATGCCTGCAGCCATTTGAGCCTGCAGATTGGCAATGGCTTCTTTAAGAGGAATCTGCCCGCTTAGGCCCCGGCGTATCAATGTATTGGTGATAACCGTGCGGTTGATTTCATTGGTGCCTTCAAAAATCCGGTATACCCGGCTATCCCGATACAACCTCTCAATTGGATATTCAGAAATATAACCATAACCTCCGTGGATCTGCACGCCTTCATCAGTCACCTGTCCCAGGCATTCGGTCGTAAAGACTTTATTAAGTGAGCATTCCACTGCATACTCATCGAAACATGCGGCAACAACCCGTCCTCCGTCTGGGCCGGAGACATCCATACTCTGCACTTTGTTTTCCAAAAGGCCTGCGGTGCGGTAGACTGTGGATTCCATGGCATAAATCTTGGCAGCCATATCGGCCAGCTTTTCTTTTATCAGACCAAACTCTGCGATGGGCTGGTTAAACTGCCGGCGCTCATTGGCATATTCCACCGAAACATCCAGGGCATATTTGGCAAATCCAATGGTATTGGCAGCCATTTTAAAGCGTCCATTATTAAGGGCGTTAAAAGCCACCAAATGGCCCTTGCCGATTTCGCCCAATACGTTTTCCAGCGGAACCTTTACGTCGTCGAAATATACGGAACGGGTGGATGAGCCTTTTATTCCCATCTTGTGTTCTTCCGGGCTGGTAGAGACCCCCTCGGCATGCGCATCCACAATAAAGGCAGTGAATTTATCTCCATCAATTTTGGCAAAGGTGATAAATACGTCCGCTATACCTGCATTGGTGATAAATTGTTTAGCTCCATTCAAGACATAATGTTTGCCATCCTCACTTAAGACGGCCTTGGTTTTGGCGCTCAATGCATCCGATCCTGCTCCCGGTTCAGTCAACGCATAAGCCGTCACCAGTTCTCCAGTTACGAACTCGGGCAAGTATTGGAGCTTTTGTTCATGGGTTCCGAAAAAGACCAGCGGAACAATGCCAATACTGGTCTGTCCGCCATGGGTCTGGATAAAGGAGCCGCCTTTGCCAATGCACTCGGCAATAATGCATGAGCTGACTTTATCCAAATCATATCCGCCGTATTCTTCCGGAACATCCGCACCCAGGAGTCCCAGCTCTCCCGATGCCAGGAGAAGCTCTTTATTGAGACCTTCTTTTTTGGCTTCCAGGTCGTTCATAACCGGCAACACTTTGTCATTGACAAAACCTATAGCGGTCCGGTAAATCATGTGATGCTCTTGGCTAAAGTCTTCCACGGTAAAGATGCTGCTTGGATCAGTTTGTTCCAGAAGAAAATCTCCACCTTTAGGCAGATTGTTCAATTTATTTCACCTCACATTACTTTTTCGATTGACCAAACCTATTTACCATTAGTGCAAAGCCTTCAACCAGCTTTATCAACCTTGAAAATGTTCAGGCAAGTCAATCTATAAATCCGTTTCCTTGAAAACGATTTCATGTTGCTGCTTAAAAGCCACAGTCCTCCCTTCTCTCGCTCCATCATGGCTTGCATTTATTATTAATAGAGCAAAAAACATGCCAAAGAAGTGGCTCACAAAATTTAAATAATAATAGCCTGTATCGAAACAACATCTATACGATACAGGCTTAAGGCAATACAATCATTTGCATTCTTATATATTTCTACATATTTCTGCAATGTAGCTGGTTCGCTACGCGCTTTGTATCATTAATAGTAACTTGTAGCCGGTTTGCTACATCCCCAATTCCGGGTTTTCGGAATTTAAAGGGGATATGTTTCACGCCGCCGCTATTGGCCTGGTCTTGCACCACCTGGCATATCCCGGGAAAGGTTTGAACGTTTAAGAAAAAACCGGTTCTGATTATCAGAGCCGGCATGGGGAGGGAATAAAGCATTATCTTGAAAAATCGGCCGGTCCCGGGCAGGGGGGTGGGGGGGACCTCTTCCCGGGCCGTGCCTATTAAACGGAATACCGTATATATAATCATAATTGCAATTTCCGTACCAATTTCTTATTCAGTTTCCGAGTGTGAAGATTTGGCCTTATCTCAGGACTGCCGTCTATCTATACCCGATGAATTCACAGTACCATTAAGCAAAATATGAGGGGCGCGCCACGGCAGGGAGAACTTCTGGTTCGCAACGGGGAGGGTCGTGGGTTCCAGAAGCCCTCTCCAGCCGTCTTAATTGCTCTGAAAACATCGCAGCCTTCCAGGATGTCATTAAGGACTTACGGCGGATAGCCGGGAAACGAAGATTTAGGCTATATGGCATTAAATAAACCGTGAATGGAATATCTATATTGAAAGGGGTCTTGTTATAGATAAGTTTTAAGCGGTGGAGGGTTGATATTGGATATCGTATCTGTTTTTCAGTTAGCCGCCGGGGTATTCTGGTCCGCGACTTATGTGCTGATAATCTTCAAGGGATTCCGCGACAAAACCCCGGGTATGCCTATGATAGCGATGTGCGCTAATCTGTGCTGGGAATTCATCTTCTCCTTTATTTATCCCCACGGGGGGCTGCAGGGCAGGTTGGATATGATCTGGCTGGCCCTGGATATGGTGCTACTGATGCAGTATGTCAAGTATGGCCGGGATGAATTCTCCCGATCGCTGCCGGTTGAATATTTCTATCCTACCTTGCTGTTGGCTTTAGCGCTGAGCTTTGCCATAATATCTGCCTCAGTGCCGGAATTAAATGATCCCCTTGGCAAATACGCGGCCTTTGCTCAGAACCTCATGATGTCGATACTGTTCATCTCCATGCTGAGGAGACGCGGCAGCACCAGGGGGCAGTCCGTCTACATCGCCCTGTTTAAAATGATCGGCAGCCTCATTCCCGCGGTCGGCTTCTACCTCTATTTGAGATCGGACCTGGTAACCGCACTTACCGCCGCAACCCTGCTGTTCGATCTGATTTATTTCTGGATGATATTCAAACAACAACGGATGGAGATGCGCCAGCCCAAAAGCGTTACCATATCCGGGTGAGGAAACGAGCCTGGGCGCGATAATAATTCGCATCAGATGCTGCGAAGAGAAAGGTCAGATTGAAGCCCCTGCGCCGGTACAGACGATTAAGGTCCCAAATTGCACTGGTCTGTAGCCACTATCTCGAACAGTTCTTCATCACTGATTACCTTAAAGCTTTCCCGGTTTACGGACTGCTTCGCCGTCACCCTGAGGCTGAGGCCCGGAGTTTCCCATATGCTTTGCGCCAGGTTACCTGACTCCGTAAATCTGAAACGGGCTGGATTGGCCAGACGCGCCCGGCTTAATCCCTGCAGAGTATCGGCCAGGCAAGTCGAACCGCTGACTTGCAGGAACACCTGGGGCAGGGTTATTTGTCCCAGATATTCATCGGCGATCAAAGCCATGCGCACCGCCATGTACAGGTCGTCACACTCCTCCTGATGATGGGTCAGAGCTTGTTTTAAAAATATATCGCGGCGCATCGAGAGCTCATAAGGCCGAATATACGGCGTTGCCGGAGAGAAAACAATGTCCTGTTCGTAATAGGGTTTGATATCCAGAACCGGAGTGCCATCGATAGCATCCAGGTTGGTGACTTTTAACACATTGCCATCAACCGCTTGCAGACGAACCAGACTCAACCCTATGGGGTTGGGTCGATTGGGCGAGCGCAGGCTAAATACCCCGTATTGAGGCAGATAAGGATTGACCCGGGCCGGCACCGAAACCAGACTTTCCCGGTTTGACAGGTGAAACCAGCTTAGAATCCACAGGTGTGAATTGGTTTCTATTCTGCATAGAGCCTGGCTGTACCGGGGGTCCACTACTATCTCGGCCGGCTTGCCCGGTATGGGGACATCACTGGTATCCTTGGTTGGGGAGCGCACGATCCCGATAGGCTGAAGATTTATACCTGTCTCACACACAGCATCCACATCCCTTCCACTTTATAAGTCCGGATATTCATATCTAATCGTTGCCGCGCCGCCGAGTCCCGGGGATCGGTCGTGAAGGGCGCAATAATTCATGGGTTTTAACCTCGAAAATCCCATCCCTGGTGAGACGGATAGCAGGCAGATGGGTGGATGACAGGAACTGCAAAGTATAGAAAAGATCATGATGGGGATAGCCTGCTGCCACTAATACTTTCTCAATCTGTTCGGCGGCCTCGATAACATGACCCATGGGCCTCGAACTCATACTGCCGCCCAGGGGCAGGGCAATTTCGGCGGCAATTCCCCGTGCCTGAACAACCACTATACCGCCACCCAACTCCAGGGCGCGGTGCAAGGCCTGCAACATAGCAGGAGGGTCTTGCCCTAAAACCAGTATATCGAAGGAGGTAGTGTAGGTGGTGGCCATACCATCCAATTTATTTGCAAATCCTTTAACAATACCGTGAGTGACCAGACGATAATCGCGGCTGATCAACGCAGCATAACACAGCCCCCGGCCTTTTTCGATATGCAATTTGTCACCCAACGGTTTTATCTCTTCTCCCAGCACATAGTCACAACGCATGGTTATGACCGGGTCGATTAATTGTATGACGGGAAAAGCGGTCTCACCGTTGAATTTCGGTTGAAATTCGATACTATTTAAATCTACCGAAGGTTCCTCCAGGATCCTGATCCCCAGGCCATTCCAATCCAGTCGTACAGTGTCATGATACCTGATCAATGTTGATCCCTTCCTTTCCACCGCCAGCTTACCATCGGCAAAGACCATGCCGGGAGTAGGATCATCAAGACTTTCCAACACCAGGATATCCGCTATGCGGCCCGGGGCCAGGCCGCCGGTTTCATCATCAAGGCCCAGATATACAGCGGGATTTCTGGTCATCATCTGATAAGCCGTGATTGGGGGCACACCATTTTCTATAGCAATTCTAATCAGGTGATCGTTGAAGCCATGCCTCAGGAAGGTGGTTTTGGGTGCATCCGTAGTCATCATCATTCTTTCCCAGGCCAGGTTTTCGTACTTCAACAGCCCCTTTAATATATCCGGGAGGTCAGGCCGGAGTGAGGAATTTCGCAGCGAGGCATACATTCCCATGCGCAAGCGCAGCATTGCATCCTCTGCGGTTATGGATTCATGGCAAGCGGTTACCCCCGCCGCCGCCAGGGGGTTTAAAGTCCTTTCCGATGCTCCGGGCGCATGGCCTTCAGCCTTTTTCCCCAGTGAAACGGCATCCAGCAGCCACTGCTGCATCTTGTCGCTGCCCCCGATCAAGGCGGGCCAATCGGTTAACTCCCCTACCTGTACGAAGCTCTGGTGTTGAATCAAGCGGCTTACTGCTTCCGGAGTAAATTGCGCCGCTTCCTGTTCATCGAAAGTTTGTGAATCCAGCCGCGCGCTCCACAGCATTTTATGGGGATGCCGACAAATAGCCTCCACCATTTCTATGATATTATCGGAGGATATAAGATTCATAAAAAATAGATTGTCGTTAACCGAACATGTGGTTCCCCAGCAGAGCACTTCATCAGCAAAGGCCACCGGGTGGTGCAATGTAAAAGGATGGGCGTGCGGTTCTATGTAACCCGGCGCCAGCACCCGGCCCTCAAGGTCGATGACAGAGGTGGAATCTCCCCTCATGCAGTCTGAGGAACCCAGGTAAGCGATCCTCTGCCCTTTTACAGCCAGGTTGGCTTCAACCAGCCGGCCATTATATACGTCCAGGATCTGCCCTCCGGCAAATAAATAATCGGCCGGTTCCAGTCCTCTGGAGACCGCAATCAGACTCCTCATTATGTCAAGATTCCAAGGTCTTAGTTTTCCTCTGGTCATTATTATAAGTCTCCGCTGGTATGTCTGGTAGAATTTGTGATTAACTCAGGCTATGAATAATTTTAACATAAACTCTATCGCTCAGGGCCACGGCTGTTATACCATCATGATGGGTTATACTAGGGTCAAGGAAGTGATAATAGTGGCGCAGAGTTTTACCGCAATCGTTAAAAAGCATGAGGGCATTAACGGCGCATACGTGGAAATACCGTTTGATGTGGAAGAAGTGTTTGGAGCCAAAAGGGTAAAAGTTAAAGCCAGATTCGACGGCGTTGAATACAGGGGGTCAATTGTGAGAATGGGAGGCTGCTACTGGATAGGACTGACCCAGGAGCTGCGAAAAACCATCGCCAAAAACCCGGGCGATTCTGTCCAGGTAGAAATCGAAAAAGACGAAGACGAGAGGGTGGTAGAGCTGCCCCCGGATTTTGCGAAGGTTTTAGAAAAAAGCCAGCCAGCCAGGAGTTTCTTTGAGCAGCTTTCCTACACTCACCAGAAAGACTACGTACAGTGGATAAACAGCGCCAAACGGCCTGCAACCAGGACCGCCCGCATTGAAAAAGCCTTGTCTATGCTGCAGGCCGGAAAGAAATCAAGATAGACCATTTAGATTAATAACCGGCTTCTTTTATGCTATTCAAATACACGAGCCTCCACCGCATTGGGGCATTGGTCGGCGGGGTGCAGAATATTAAAAGCCGGTCCTTCAACAACCTCGCCTGTATAATTGAATCTGGAACCGTGACAGGGACAATCCCAGGTCTGTTCAGCATCGTTCCAGTTCAGCTCGCAGCCTAAATGCGTACAGGTGATATCGACAATATGAAGCTCGCCATTATCATCCCGGAAAGCACCATACTTTTCCCCGTCGATTTGAATGGCCCTGCCTTCCCCATTGGAAAGCTCAACCCCTTCAGGGAGCCGGCTTATCTTCCCTGCTGCCAGGTTCTTGCCTATATTAAGGTTCAACCCCACAAAGGTTTTCGCCGCGGTCAGGTTGAACCGGGAGGGATTGTAGACCTGTGCCCAGGGACTGTCCCCTCTCGTAATCAAATCACTTAAAACCATGGCAGATGCGGTACCATTGGAGATGCCCCACTTGCCGAAACCGGTCGCAACGTAAATATGGGGGCTTTTAGAGGTGAGATGGCCCACATAAGGAATGCCGTCCAGGGTTCTATAATCCTGAGTCGACCAGCGGTACAACACTTCCTTGACCTCAAAGTTCCCATGCGCGAAATCCAGCAGATTTTGATAATGAGCGTTCATATTCCGACCCGAGCCGGCTTGATGACTTTCCCCGGCCACCAGGATCAGTTCCCCCTCCTCATAGGGTTGGGACCGAAGTGAACGGGAGGGGCTTTCCGCGTTGATAAACATCCCTTCCGGCAGCTTCTCCTGGGCTTTTATGGCGACTATATAGGCCCGGGTCGGGTTAAGCTTGGTGAAGTACAGGCCCCCTCCATCGAAAAAGGGGAAGTGTGAAGCGATTATAATCTTGGCGGCCGTAACCTTTTGCCCCTGGCGGGTAATTACCGCCAAGGGATTCTCGTCAATACCTACTGCGGTAGTTCTTTCAAAAATGCAACTACCCTGGCCGGGTATCTGCCGGGCCAGGCTTTTCAGATATTTCAGGGGGTGGAATTGGGCCTGATTATCAAACCGCAAAGCTGCCCGGACAGAAAAGGGCAAAGGGCTGTGATCCATACAGCTCGCCTTGATGCCCAGACTGCAGGCTGCCTGAGCCTCATCCTCCAGATCCTTCATATACTTATCGGATTGGGCAAATACATAGGCCGGCCGCCAGGAAAAATCACAATCGATATTGTTTTCGGCAGCAGTGCTGGCGATGAGATGAATAGCGCTCTCATTGGCATCAGCGTATTGCTGCGCCATTTCCTGCCCTATTTGTTGTTTCAGCCTGGCGTATATGAGGGAATGCTGTGAGGTTATCTTGGCGGTGGTATGTCCGGTGGTACCCTGTAAAATCCGATCAGCTTCGATGATCGCCACTTTCATGCCCTGTTTTTTCAACAGATACGCGGTTGTGATACCAACGATGCCGCCGCCGACTATTGCCGTATCCACCTGAAGATCTTGCTGTATTTCCGGATAATCGGTACCTGGAGTTGAAGCCATCCAGAATGAACTGGGGGCATCCTGCATAAATAACACCTCTTGCCTAGTTATTGATGCTATTAGCTTGCTGCAATTAAGGGCATTTATACCAGCAATTTCTTCTGGAAGGATGAGTCACGGGGACGGCAGACTGTGGAGGGAGTCACGGGGACTCCTCCGTGACTCCTTTGAGATTAAAAAGAGGCCATCCCTTAACGGGATGGCCCCCTGGCTCGCTTGAAATTATTCGGCAGTCATTGCGGCCATAACTTCAGCCATAGTCTTGGCCCCGCTCACATCCGGCACCTCAAATTCTACACCATAATCATAAATCTGATAGACGGCCTGTTGTTTCGATTTGATTTGCATCGAAGTGGCCGGAGTGCCGCTTTCTTCATTAGCAGGTATGTCCAAAGTCATGTTCATATCCATATCCATATCCATGGAAACCATGAGATAGGTTTCATAGTCGAAAACCATGTCATAGCTCATATCAGCTTTGAAGTTCTTCAAAACCTGGTCCAGGATTGCCTGAAGCTCGGTGTCATTCGCTTCTGCGTCGCTCGCCTTGAACAACCCGGTTTGCTCGATAACGGAGTTGAGGTATTTACCCAGGGCTTCTTCGCTCATGGCAACATGAATGACTCCATAGTTTTTGCCCTCAACCACCTTATCAGCCTCGTAGTTGACAACCGCGCCGAACTCTTTCATCTGCAGGACTGATTGAACCGGATCCTGGCTGCCGTACTGCTCCATCAGCCGGTTAAGATCCAGACCCTCCATTTCCATCTTGACCCAGCCCTCGTATCCGGGCATGGTCATAAACATACCTTCATCGTTCAGCACCACTTCACTGACCAGTGCTTCCGGGGGAACCGCTTCATCTGTGCCGGTAATATTGTCAACCTTCATACTGGTTGACACATAGCCCAAAAGGGGTTTCTCCTGAACGGAAGCATTGACTTGACCGGACATATCCACGTTTTGAATCTGCCCGTCAGCGGTCATCTCCATCTGCATGGTGGTGTCAGCCTTCATTTTATAGCGGCCTTCACTGGTCATAGCCTGGGTAATTTTGCCCAGCATTTGCTCTGCGGTTAAACCCGCTTTCAGAACTGGCGTGGTGACTGAAATTTCGTTTTTGCCGGCATCCCAGCCGACTTGGGCCCCGAAGCTCTCCAGGACAAAACGCAGGGGCACCATGGTGTCCTGATCAACCAGCTGCGGCGCCAAAGGCATGGCCTTCTCCTGGCCGTTCAATACTGCCGCTTTGCTGCCCAGCTTCATTACCAGCGTTGCATCGTCCAGGCCAATAGTGATGGTCTCGTTTTCAACCGTGGTCTCAACCGGCAGGGCTTCTTCAATAAAAGTCAGCGGCACAGCAGTGCTTCCGTCGTAAACGGTAAATGGACCGTTATAGTCCTGTCCATTCAGTTTAAGCACAAAGCCAGGTTCCGCTGCTGCCGGAACTACCGAAAGCGCGATCAACAACACGGCCATAGCCAGAATTAAGGTTTTACGCATAAAAACACCCTCCTTTAACAAAAAAACACAACTAAAACCCCAGCCAAAAAATAGCCCTATTAATTAGGACGCTAAAAGCCCTGAAAACTTTCCTGATTTACTTGAAAAAGTTCTTTTAGGCTTCGCGAAAAATTGGATCTCCCCGCACAATATTCCATTTGGCCCTCCCCTGTTAGGAAGATTAGACTATAAAGCAGGTTCAGTTACGGATGACACCTGAGATTTGGAGCCTTGATCCATATCATGTTTAAAATAAAAAAAGTCCGGCATGCTGCTGTCCAGTACGGCTAACGCAGCACCTGTACCGCCAATTCAGCAAAATGCGACAGCGGCTCGGGGTAGATGCCGATTAAAAGCGTGCCGGCCAGACAGACCAGAAGGGCCAGCCGTGCCATAACCGGAACCGCCAGGGTTTCGCCGCCGTCATTGCTGCCAATGTACATGACCCGGGATACATTCAAGTAATAATACACTGACACCATGCTCATAATCAGTCCCACAAAAGCCAGCCATATATAACCCGACTGTATTGCACCTGAGAAAAGATAAAATTTACCGGCAAATCCGGCCATCGGGGGGATGCCGGCCAGGGACAGCATGCAAACCGTCATAACAGCGGCCAGCATCGGGGCCCTTTTTGCCAAGCCGCTGAAGGCCTCCATATCCGAACTGCCGCTTTGCGTCTCCACCAGGGTGGTCACGGCGAAAGCCCCTACATTGGAAAACACATAAAGCATGGCATAGAATAAGACCCCTTTGAAGCCATACACATTGGCGGCCGATAGGCCCACCAGGATGTATCCGGCCTGAGCGATACTGGAATAAGCCAAGAGCCGTTTCACATTGCTCTGTGCCAGAGCTATCAGGTTGCCGGCAACTATAGTAACCGCAGCCAGAACAGCCAGGAGCAAGGTCCAGTTAAAATGCTCCACCGGCAAGGCCAGGAGAAGGACGCGCAAGAGGGCGGCAAAAGCTGCTGCCTTGGAGCCGACCGCCAGATAGGCGGTTACCGGAGTGGGTGAGCCCTGATAGATGTCCGGGGCCCACATATGAAAAGGCACCAGGGCGATCTTAAAGCCAAAACCTGCGATCAGCATGATAATTCCAGCAATCAAGACCGGCTGGGTGGTGGGCAGCGGCTGCAAAGCCCTGTAAATCTGGTCGAATACAGTAGAGCCGCTGGAAGCATAAATCAGGCTCATGCCGAAAAGCAGTACCGCTGATGACAGGGCCCCCAGGATCAGGTATTTTAATCCCGCCTCAGCGGAAAGCCCATCGTTCAACAGATAGGCACTCAGAATATAGAAGCTGATGGTCATCAGCTCCAGGCCAACATATAGAGTTATCAGATCCCCGGAGGATGCCATCACCATCATGCCCAGAGTAGCGAAAAGCATAAAGCTGAACCATTCACTCTGCCGCAGGCCGAACAAATCGGTGTATCGGCCCGCCATGGCAAAAATCAGCACAGCCGCACTCAAAAAAAGCACTTTGAAAAAGTTGCTGTAGCTGTCTACCTGATAAACACCCTCAAAAAATACGGCCTCCTGGTTGAACTGCCAGATCACCACTGCCAGTGTTGCCAGGACTCCACAGATGGACAGCAATCCGGCCGCCTTGGGGCCGCGTCCGGGCAGAACCAGACCAGCCATAAGAATCAATATGCCCAGGAGAGCCACCAGGATTTCTGGAGCCAGCAATTGATAAGGCATTATAAGCTCCCTCCCATCTGTGTAAGGTCGATTTGGGCCAGGAGCTGGCCCATGCCGCTGTTAATCAGATCCATGAGCATAAAGGGCAGGATACCCCCCACGATGATGGCTCCACCAAGCACGATTAGAGGCACCATCTCGGTACCTTTCAGATCCTCCAGGTGATCCCACTGCTCTTTGCGGGGGCCGAACAAAACATCCCCCAATGTGCGCAGGATATATACGGCGGTGAGGACGATTCCGGAGACGGCAATTACCGTCAAGATGCGGTACTCTTGAAAGGCGCCTACGAAGATGGTGAACTCCCCGATAAAATTCACCAGCCCGGGGAGTCCCAAGGAGGCCAGCCCGGCCAGCATAAGGCCGGTGGCCAGCCGGGGCATTTGGTGCGCCAACCCGCCGAAATCGGCCACATCCCGGGTATGGCTCTTATGATAGAGGCTGCCGATCATAGCGAAGAACAAGGCCGCCATAACTCCATGAGCGAACATCATCATGACGGCGCCGTTCAAGCTGATCAGGTTGAGGGCGGCAAAGCCGATCAAGACATAACCCATATGGCTTACAGAAGAATAACCCACAATATATTTCAAATCCTTCTGGCTCAGGCAGATAAAGGCGGCATAAACCACATTGCCGATGGCCAGAACCGCTATGATGGGAGCAATAAACTTGGCTCCCAGGGGCAGTATAAAAAGCCCGATGCGGATCAAGCCGTAGCCCCCGATCTTCTTTAAAACCCCGGCATGGATCATGCTGACGGCAGTGGGCGCTCCGGCGTAGCCGTCCGGAGACCAGGCGTGAAACGGGAACATGGACAACAGGGTGCCAAATCCCAACGCCATCAAAGTAAAGGCAAATACCTGGAACCAGACCGGGAAATCCACTGTGGCCAGGGTGCCGATATCCATGGTGGGATAGCCTAGGATGGCCTGGGCTTTAATGAACAAGGCGATCAGGCCCACCAGTAAAAAGGCGCTGCCGATTAAAAGGTATATGGTCAGCTTCATGCCGGCGTATTCCTTGGTGACCCGTTTGGAAGAACCAAACATGATTACCAGAAGATATATAGGTATTACGACCACCTCATAAAAGAGGAAGAAAATGAACAGGTCGGTCGCTATAAAAGTACCCATAACCCCGGTTATAAGCAAAAGCAACAGGGCGAAGAATTCCTTGACCCGCTCCTCCACCTGCCAGCTGGCATAAACCGCACTGAAACCGATCAATGTGGTCAGAAGAAGCATGGGGATGCTGATGCCGTCTACCCCCAGGGCATAAGATACTCCCAGGTCGCGTACCCAGGGAATGCTTTCCACGAACTGCATGCCCGCCTGGCCCCGGTCAAAACCGAAAAACACCATTAGGGAAAGCAAGAGGCTGATAAAGGAACTGGCCGCCGCAATGTACTTAATGCTGGTCTTTCTTTCTGCAGGCATCAGCATAATCCCGACAGCCCCAAATACAGGAATCAAAAGAGCCAGGCTCAATATTGGAAATGAATGCATATCATGCTACCTCCTCAAGCCAGGGCCGTATAGACGGCCAACAGGGCGCTGATTAGAACTACTACCACCCCGGCAAACAGGTAGAGCGCATAGGTTTGCACCTGTCCATCCTCGGTGTAGCGGAGGGTCCTCCCGGTCCACCCGGTCAGGTAGGCCAGGCCGTTAACCGCTCCGTTTACAATTCTTAAGTCCACCCACTCCAGGACCCGGGCGGTGCCGTCGATAAAGACCGCGATCAAGCGGGCATAGAGTTCATCGATATAGTATTTGTGGTATAACAACTGATAGATTCCCGCCCAGCGTTGACGTAAGTTTTCATGGGATATGGCCTGTTTCTGGTAGATCATCCAGGCCAGGGCTATACCGGCTATTGCAAGCAGGGAAGAAATCACCATTATACTGATACTCGGCTCATGATGGGCTACCCCTGGGGCCGTGATAAAGTGGCCGAAAACGTTGCCCATCAAAGGAGAACCGACAAATCCGGCTCCAACTGCCAGCACCGCCAGTATTAGCAGTGGAACCGTCATGACCGGCTTTGATTCGTGGGCATGTTCGCCATGGCTTTCAGAACCGAAGAAAGCCACAAAAATAAGCCTGAACATATAGAAGGCGGTCATAAAGGCTACCAGTGATCCCAGGGCGTAAAGCAGCATGTTTCCGCTGGCATAAGCCCCTAAAAGGATTTCGTCCTTGCTCCAGAAGCCTGACAGCGGGGGAATCCCGGCCAAGGCCAGGGCCCCGATGACAAAGGTCCAGGTGGTTACCGGCATTTTATGGGCCAGCTGCCCCATCTTCCAGATATCCTGTTCGCCGTCAAGGGCATGAATCACGCTGCCCGCTCCCAGGAACAACAGGCTTTTGAAAAAAGCATGCGTCATGAGATGGAACATGCCAGCCGTCATGGCGCCGATACCCATGGCCATGACCATATAGCCCAGCTGGCTCAAGGTAGAATAGGCCAGGATCCGCTTAATGTCGTTTTGCACCAGGGCGATGGTGGCGGCAAATAGGGCGGTGAAACCGCCGACGGCCGCTATCAACAGCATGGCTTGCGGAACGGCGCTGAAGATGAAGAAGGCCCTGGCCAGAAGATATACCCCGGCCGCCACCATCGTTGCGGCGTGAATCAACGCGCTGACCGGGGTGGGGCCTTCCATCGCATCAGGCAGCCACACATGCAGGGGAAACTGGGCCGATTTTCCGACCGGGCCCGCGAACAGCAGAAATGCTATGGGGACTAAAATCGCCAGGTTTTGATAACCTGCCAGCCGGTCCGCCAGGGTTCCATAATCCAGATTGCCAAACAACACCGCCAAAAGCAGAATGCCCAGAAGGAAGCCGAAATCGCCAACCCGGTTGGTAATGAAGGCCTTCTTAGCGGCTTCCTTTGCGCTTTCACGCCCGAACCAGAAGCCGATCAGTAAATAGGAACACAACCCTACCAGCTCCCAGAACACGAAAACCTGTCCGAAGTTGCTGGATAAGACCAGGCCCAGCATAGAACCTGCGAAAATGCTCTGGTAGGCGAAATAGCTGGCCAAACCCGGGTCTCCCTCCATATATCCCAGGGAGTAGATCTGCACCAGGAGGGCTACGATAGTCACCACCAAAAGCATCACCGTACTCAGCGGGTCGATGAGAATGCCCATATCCACACGCAGGCCGGGCATATCAAGCCAGCGCACCGACTCCACAAAAACCTGCCCGGGCGGGCTGCTGAAAACCTCTGCGGCTATCAGTATGGAGTACAGAAGTGCAAGTCCGATAGCCAGTATAGAGGTGGCAGCAGCCACTTTAGGCCAGCGGTGCAACAGCAGGCCGATGATCACAAAAGCGAGAAAGGGCAGGACTGGTATGATCCAGGCTCCCTGAAGTAAATCGTTCATATAATGCGCTCCCTCCTCACCATTTCATCAGATTGAAATCACTCAAGTCGACAGACTTTCTATGCCGGTATATGGATATTATCAAGGCCAACCCCACTGAGACCTCAGCGGCGGCCACCACTATGATAAAAATGGCAAATAGCTGTCCCACCGCCTGATCAGGATTTATAAAATGGTTGACCGCTACAAAATTGATATTTACGGCATTTAACATCAATTCGATGGACATCAAGATAGCCACCGCGCTGCGCTTGGATAATACTCCATAAACCCCGATGCCAAAAAGACAGGTGGACAGGATCAAATAATGGGTGAGTCCGATCACTGTTCCTCAACTCCCCTCGCCAGGATAATAGCCCCCACCACTGCCAGGAGCAGGAGCACTGCCGCTGCCTCAAAGGCTATTACATAATTGCCCAGTAATAATCCGGCCAGAAGGCCTACGGCGTCTTCAACCGTCCGGCCTTTAACCTCGGGCAGCTCGCTGAACCAGATGGCTGCAACCAGGCCTATGGTCATTACCGCAGCAATATATCCCCCCCAGAGGTGGGTTCCCAGGCTGGGATTAAAGCGGTTGGTCTTATGGGCCTCGCCATGCATGACCAGCATTATGGCGAATATGATCAATACCGAGATGGCGCCGGCATATACCAGGATCTGCACCAGGCCTAGAAAAGCCGCTCCCAGATTGAAGAACAGGGCGGCCACCCCGATAAAGGTCAGGATCAAGGCCAGGGCACTGTGGACTATGTTGCGGCTTAACACCATGCCCAAAGCGCTCAGCAATGTAATCGAGGCGATTAAGACAAAGACCAGGTCATTGATAATCATTAGGCTCACTTCTCCTCACCTCCGGCCTGAGTCTTGCGCTCTTTGGCAACAAAAGCCTGCGCTACTTTACGGGCTTTTTCCTTATCATCGACGATCAAGGCCGCCATCTTATCCCGTTTCTTTTCATCAGCCTGGAGCAAATTCGCCAGGACGGCGGCATCTTCTTCTGTGTCCACATATTTGGCCAGAACTTTCTGCCCCCCCTTGGATAAGGCGGTTTTCATAGCCTGAAGCTGCTTGAGCCGTTTGGCTTCGGCCTCCGCCTCCCGGTCCGGCTCAAGGGCGTCCTGAGGTATCAGCTCTGCTTGCCCTCCTCCGGCATCCACCTGTGTAAGGGCGGGAGGGATATAAACCTTTTTAATCTCATCGCGCCGGTAGGTGGACAGCTCGAAATCATGCACAAAAAATAGTGTATTGGTGGGGCAGGCCTCCACACACAGGTTGCAGAACATGCAGTACTGCAAATCTATGGTGTAGCTGACCAGGCGTTTCTTCTTAGAACCCTCAATAGGCGCAGTCTCAAAACTGAGCACATTATTAGGGCAGGCTTTGGTGCACATCCCGCAGACAATGCAGTTCTTATAATCGAACTCCAGACAGCCTCGGAAACGTTCCTGCAAATAAGGGCGCTGTTCCGGATACTGAATGGTCTTGGGTTTTTCCACCCCGTGTTTCAGGGTGATCCCTAAACCCTTCAAGAGTCCTTTACCAATCATTTTTCATCACCATCCCATCCCGCGGAAGAACTCTATCCCCAGTCCGGTGATCAGTATATTGGCCAGACTGACCGGGATAAGCACTTTCCAGCTAAAAGACATCAGGTGATCCATGCGAATACGGGGGAAAGTCCATTTCATCCACATGAATACCAGCATAATCAAATAGGTTTTTATAATTATCCATAACCAGGAAGGCAGCCAGGGCCCCTGACCGCCGCCAAAGAACAACGTAGCCGCCAGGGCCGACACCGCCACCAGGTTGGTATATTCCGCCAGGAAAAACAAGGCCCAGCGCATGCCGGTATACTCGGTATAAGCGCCTGCTGTCAATTCCTGCTCAGCTTCGGGCATATCGAAAGGCCCCCGATTCAATTCAGCGGTGGCAGCAATAAAATAGGTCAGGAAGGCCACCGGCTGCAAGAGAATAAACCAGTACCGGTTTTGCGCAGTCACTATTTCGGAAAGATTCAAGGACCCGGCAAGCATAACCACTCCCAGCAGGGAAAAAGCCAGGGGGATTTCATAACTGATCATCTGCGCCACCGAGCGCATGGCCCCCAGCAGTGACCATTTATTGTTCGAGCCCCAGCCTGCCATCAACAGGCAGATGGTGGAAAGAGAGCCCAGCGAAATAAAGTAGAACAGACCTACATTGAGATCCACCACCTCCATGCCTTGTCCCAGAGGCAAAACCGCATAAAGCATGACGGCTATCACAATGAAAAGCATCGGTGCGGTCATAAAAATCCAGCGGTCCGCCTGTGAGGGAATGATATCCTCCTTGGTCAAAAGCTTCATGGCGTCGGCAATGGTCTGAAAGGCGCCAAAAGGCCCCAAACGGTTGGGTCCCAACCTTTCCTGAATAAAACCTGATATCTTACGCTCCAACCACACCAGGACAATGACGTTCAGGGTGACGATCACTACGATGATTGTCCATTGCCCGATAAGCAATATCAAATCAGCCCAAATCGGTGGCAGCCCCAGGCTCACCATCCAGGAGGTCAGAATTTGTGCAATATTGGTAAACAAATGTTCCATGGTATCCAACTCCCCCTTTAGTTAACGGTCTGACTCACCCAAAACCGGATCAAGTGTGGCGATATTGGTGATGACGTCCTGCAGTTTGCCGCCCCGGCAAATCAGCGGCAGAACCATCAGATTAATGAACGATGGGGCGCGCACATGCACACGGTAAGGCTTGTCACTGCCATCGCTGACCAGGTGGAATCCCAATTCGCCTTTGGAGGATTCCACGCGATGGTAAACCTCCCGGCCTTTCTCGGGTTTCAGGATTCTCGGCACCTTGGCCTGGATTTCTCCAGAGGGCATATCCCGCAGGGCTTGTTTGATAATCCGCCCGGATTGTTCCATTTCCTCAATTCTCACCATGAAGCGGTCCCAGGAGTCCCCGTTCTGTCCGGTGGGAACCCTGAATTCAAAGCGGGGATAGATGCCGTAGGGGTCGTCGCGGCGCAGATCATAATCGACCCCGCTGGCCCGCAAATTGGGACCGGTTACCCCATAGGCGACAGCGTCTTGAGCCGAAAGAATGCCCACATCTTTGCAGCGCTCCTGCAGGATTTCGTTGCCGCTGATCAGCCCGTGATATTCCGCTATCATTCCGGGCAGATCGTTGATAAAGCTTTCCACCGCGGGGTAAAAGCTCTCCGGCAGGTCGGCACTGATTCCGCCGAGGCGCATGTAGGAAGCAATCATGCGCTGTCCGCTGCTCATTTCAAACATATCCATTATACGCTCCCGGTCCCGGAAGCAATAAACCATTCCGGTGGTAGCCCCCAGATCGATGGCCAGACTGCCTACGAAAATCATGTGAGAGGCAATCCTGGACAATTCCGATACTATGACCCGGATATATTCCGCCCTTTCCGGCACGATAATGCCTGCCAGCTTCTCCACCGCCTGGACGTATCCCAGAGTGGGCAGATGAGAAGCCAGATAATCCAGCCGTGAGGCATAAGGAACAAATTGCGCATAGGTGCGGCTTTCGGCAATTTTCTCCACCGAGCGGTGCACATAGCCCACGTGGACGATGGCGTCTTTCACTTCCTCGCCGTCCATTATGGCTTCGACATGGAGACCGCCGTGAGTGCTGGGATGCTGCGGGCCGATATTTATAGTATAGGTTTCCGTTTCGATCATGCCTCAAACCCCCTTCCCGAAGTCTTTGCGCAGGGGATGACCGCTGAAGTCATCAGGAAGCAAAACCCTGACCAGGTTGGGATGATCAGTAAACTTAATCCCCATCAGATCATAAGCCTCCCTTTCCTGCCAGTCAGCGGTAGGATATATGGCGATAAGTGAAGGTACACTAGAATTCTGGCGCGGAACCCTCACCTTGACAGCAATCTTTTTATCATGGGCCGGAATCCCGTAGAGGTGGTATACCACTTCAAATTCTTCCCCATAGTCTACGGCATCCAAGTTGCCCAGGTAGTTCATGCCCCAATCATCATAGAGAGACTGCATAACTGCAGGAAGGGCCCCAGGCTCTATCTTGAGATAGGCGAAATACTGGTCATAGTTCACTTCCAAAGGTTTAAACCGCTCATTAAGAGCAGCGGCCAGCTCTGCCATATGGTTGTCCTTAGCAGTATTAGACTCCTCTGCCATATCAGTAATCACCCCGTTCCACTTTCTTTTTTAATTCCAAGAGCCCGTGAAACAAGGCTTCTGGCCGGGGAGGGCACCCGGGCACAAATATATCCACTTTGAACAGAGTATCGGCTCCGGGGAGAATACTGTAGCCATCCCGAAAAGGTCCCCCGCTGGTGGCGCAATTGCCCATAGCCAACACCCATTTGGGTGAAGGCATCTGCTCATAGACCCTTTTTACCACCGGCGCCATTTTTAACGTGATGGGGCCGGCCACTATGAGCAAGTCAGCCTGCCTGGGCGAAGCCCGAAAAACCTCATAACCATAGCGGGCAATATCAAACCGGGCCGCTCCTGAAGCCATCATTTCAATCGGGCAGCAATTGCAGCCATAGGACAGCGGCCAAAAAGATCGGGCCCGACTCCAATTCCAAATCTTCTCCAGAGTGGTAACGATAATATTGTGCTTCTCCAGCTGTTCCACATCACTGCTGCCATCCCGGGTATCAGCCTCGTTTAATACCATTTCAGCGCACCTTCCTTCCAGGCATACCACAGACCTACCAATAAAATGGCGATAAAGATGATCATCTCAATAAACGCAAATAAGCCCAACTGCTGAAACTTTACCGCCCAGGGAAACAGAAAAATGGTTTCAACATCGAAAGCCAGGAATACCAGGGCATATAAGAAATAGTTGACCCGGTAGCGCATCCAGCTGGGTCCTTTGGTGTCTACGCCGCACTCATAGGGCAGCAGCTTCTCCTGAGATGGCCGGGGCTTGGCCCGAAAAAGCCGGGCGGCGACCATAGCCCCTACCGGGAAAGCCAGGGTTAACAACAGGAAAATACCGAGGGTCGCTTGATCAGACATCTGTTTAGGCCTCCTTCAAACTGATTCTGAACCAGTTTAGAATCAGCATTACCAAAAAGTGATTCAGATTTAGTATTAGCAATATTTTAAAATAGTTCTATTGTTTGTTCAGGCCGTTAGCGATTATGCTAAACATTTCACATGCTTTTTCATAACCAGTATGAATACTATATGTAGAGTTTTCATGAGTAAATAAAAGTATCAATACAATTTTAAGCTTATCAGAAAAGCTATAATTTTGGCAAACTATGCCAATCAGGAATGGTTTTGCCCCCTGGAATTGAAATTCTTTTTACCGGATTTTAAGAATCTGAAATGAGCCCACGTAAAACATTATGCAAGCTTTATGCCAAACCAGGGGATGGTATAAAGCTGATCGAGGAGGAATCCCGCACCACATAGCAGAAATAGCCTGACAAATGAGGATTAGCAAGTTAAATGTCTTTGAGGGCAAAGCTGATTAAAACCTTGCCAAAGATAACTGTTCTGGCGATATCCGCTCCCATCAAGGAATAAATCACGAATAATATTGCAGTTCGAGACATTCCGGAGGCATAAAACCGTTCGAAATCGTGACAGTTCTGCGACATTTTTGTAACAGTGTTGATAAAATCATCGGGGCGTTTCGTTTGCTTATCCCCCCGGATAAACAAACGAAACGCCCCCTAGTCTCAGGTAAACAAACGTCCTCGTATCTCTGAGGGCTGTTTTTAAGCAGCCCCCTGGAGCATATTGGCAAAGAATTGATGAAAGCGCAAATCGCCGGTGAGTTCAGGATGAAAAGCAGTAGCCAGGATGTTTTGCTGTTTTACCGCCACAACATGGCCTTCCAGACGCAGCAGGACTTCGACCTCAGGCCCAACTTGTTCGATATACGGGGCTCTGATAAAAACCAGCGGAAAAGGCTCAGGGGACACTTGGTCCACTACCGCCCGGGTCTCGAAACTGTCCAGCTGGCTGCCATAAGCGTTGCGGCGCACGGCTACATCCAGCACATTCAAATAAGTCCAGTCCTGATTCACAATCTGATTGGCTAAAAGTATCATACCCGCGCAGGTGCCCCACACCGGCATACCCTCTTTGATGCGGTCCTGAAGGGGCTGCTTCAAGTCATACTCCATAAGCAGCTTGCCCATGGTGGTGCTCTCACCGCCCGGCATGATTAAAGCATCTACTCTTTCCAGCTGTGCCCTGGTATTAACCGCCAAACCCCGCACATTGCCGAGGCTGTTCAGGCATTCCAGGTGTTCGGCCACCGCTCCCTGTAACGATAGCACTCCAATAGTGGTCATCTTACCATCCCCGCTGTGCATATTGATCTTGCAGTTTATCAATCTCTAGTCCAGCCATGGCTTCGCCTAAGCCGGCCGATACCTCAGCCAATACCGCCGGATCATTATAGTAGGTGGTGGCTTTAACTATAGCCTGGGCTCTGCGGGCAGGATCCTCGGATTTAAAAATGCCGGAGCCGACAAAAATGCCGTCGCAGCCTAACTGCATCATCAAGGCGGCATCCGCCGGAGTTGCGATTCCGCCTGCCGCAAAATTGACTACCGGCAGTTTCTTACGTTCCGCGACATATTCCACCAGGTCAAAAGGAGCGCCGATCTCTTTGGCAAAGGTCATGCGCTCTTCGCTGGGGAGCATTTGCACCTGCCTGATTTCAGCCATGATCTGGCGCATATGGCGCACCGCTTCAACTACGTTTCCGGTTCCGGCTTCACCTTTGGTACGAATCATAGCGGCGCCTTCGCCAATGCGCCGCAGGGCTTCGCCCAGATTTCTGGCTCCGCACACAAAGGGAATCTTAAAGCTCCGTTTGTCGATATGAAACATATCGTCAGCCGGGGTTAAGACTTCGCTCTCATCTATATAGTCAATGCCGATGGCCTCCAGAATCTGCGCTTCCACAAAGTGGCCGATTCTTACCTTGGCCATCACCGGTATGGTTACGGCTGCTTTTATCTGCTTTATCATGGTAGGATCAGACATGCGGGCAACGCCGCCCTGTTTGCGGATATCGGCCGGCACTCTTTCCAGGGCCATAACCGCGACGGCGCCTGCCTTCTCGGCTATCAGTGCCTGTTCTACATTGGTTACGTCCATGATGACTCCGCCTTTAAGCATTTGAGCCAGGTTCTTGTTGAGGCTGTATCTTTCCTCCATTTTGGTTCCTCCCTTGTATGTCTTATATCATATGTTATACTGTATGTATCGATACAATTATCGATTATAGTTTATAACGAATATATTATTGCACACCGTTAATTCAGTGTCAACGAGGTGATTATCCGTGTTTGACCCCTATGTATCGATACAATTACAGCGCGACCATCCCCTGCCATTGTACCAGCAGCTTTACCTGCAGATTAAAAATACCATATTGTCGGGGCAGCTGGAGAACGGCCAAAAACTGCCCCCTATCCGCAGCCTGGCGTCCCGGCTGGGGGTTAATACGGTAACGGTGGTACAGGCCTTTCGCTGTCTGGAAAGAGAAGGACTGGTAATAGCCCGGGTGGGCAAGGGTACTTTTGTTTCTTATCCCGCAGAGGCCGCCCAGACCATTTCTGCATCCCCTGGCACAGCCGTCCCTCCGGAGTTTACCCCTGACGTCCCCGACAACTGGCAGGTGCCGGTACCGCCGGAGGCCGTCAATTTCGCCACCCTTACCCCGGACGCAGAACTGTTTCCGGTTGATGACTTTCAATCCATAATAAATCAGGTGTTGAACCGGGATCGCGGTGAAGCTTTCGGGTATCAGGAAAGTCAGGGCTACTACCCGCTGCGCTGCAGTGTGGCCGCCTATCTGTCTCAAAGAGGCATAAACTACGATGCCGAAGCTATACAGGTCATATCTGGGGCGCAGCAGGGCATCGACATCATCGCCCGCTCCCTGATCGTTCCGGGGGACCGGATATTCACTGAAAGCCCCACCTATACGGGGGCACTGGCTTCTTTCCGTTCCAGGGGCGCTCAGATTCAGGCCATTCCCCTCCAGGCTGACGGCATCGACCTGGAGGCTTTAGAAAAGCAGCTACGTATACATCACCCCAAGCTGATGTATGTTATGACCAACTTCCAGAATCCAACCGGCATCTGTTACAGCCCTCAAAAGCAGGCAGCCCTGTTAGATATTTGCCGCCGCTGGAATGTGGTTTTGATTGAAGACGATTCTTTTACGGAACTATCCTATGACGGGCGGGAACGACGAGCTCTAAAAGAACAGGATGAAGACGACCGGGTGATTTATATTAAGAGCTTCTCAAAAATACTTATGCCCGGATTGCGCCTGGCTTTTATGCTGGCGCCCCGGCATTTGCTGCCGCAGTTGATGGCGGCCAAGCACATCGCGGATATATCCACTTCCGGTTTGTTGCAGCGGGCCTTTGACCTGTATCTGCGTCAGGGCTTGTGGAAAACTCATTTGGACTATATGAAAAAATGCTACCTGGAGCGTTACCGCCATATTTTAGAGTCCATGCGGCGCAGTTTCCCACCCGGAGTTACCTTTCAGGAGCCTGAAGGCGGTCTTTGCATCTGGGTGCAAGGCCGGCCGGGTCTATCCTCTAATCGGCTCTATGAAGCCTGCCTGGCCAATCAGGCGGTGATCGCCCCGGGGAGCCACTTTTACCCCGACAACAGTGACAGCAGCTTCTTCCGGCTCAGTTTTGCGGCTTTATCGGCACAGGATATAAGCCAGGGCATACCCATTATCGCCCGCCAGTTGAAAATGTCACCCAACCCCGGCATTGACCCGCGTCAACGTTACAGCCCGCTGCTGTGAGGTGTTTGGTGAACTTCACTGGGCATCTGGTGAACATATCTGTCTCTTCAGGAATATAATGGATAGAAATAAAATGAAGGATGATGAAGAGATGAGTAGAAAGGTGTTTGATCATGTCAGCCGCAAGCGCCTGGCAGCTATGAAAGCCATCATGCGCCGGCGCATAAGCGCATATGCCCGGGAAAACGGCTATGAAATCCAAACCTGGCACGTTCCCGAGGCGGCTGATTCAGTCTGGCATGTCGTACTGAGAAGCAAAAAAGGAAAGCCGAAATTGGATTTTATGGCCCGGGTGCAACACGACTCCACAGCCCAGCGGCTGACCATCGCCATGATGCGCAAGCCCTGGTTCGTAACCTATGAAAGCGCTTTAGCCCAGTTGCAAAGCGTTTATAAAGCTACCCGTTCCTGATGTATGATCAGGAAGGCCACTTTTATTGATGGTAGCTGGGGTGCCCTTCTGGGACTATCCCCCAGGAGGTGCCATCCCCGCTGCGGCAGATGACTTTATAAATACCGGCGTTTAAAATAATTCTTTTGCACAAGAAGCAGGGGTCCGCGTCCAAGACTTCCCCGCTTTTCACGTCATATCCGGCCAGATAAAGGGTGGCCCCCATGGTCTTCTCCCTTCCCGCATTGATTATGGCGTTCATTTCCGCATGGACACTGCGGCATAGTTCATAGCGCTCCCCCTGGGGGACATTCCGGGCTTCCCGTTCACAAACCCCCAGGTCACAGCAATTGGGTAAACCCCGCGCTGCTCCGCTATACCCGGTAGAAACGATCGCATCGTCTTTGACTATTACCGCTCCGTAATTCCTGCGTAGGCAGGTGCCCCGGGATGCGACATCGAGAGCGATGTTGAGATAGTAATCGGTCTTACTCGGTCTGGGCTTCATTTCAACCCTCCCCCTAGTCGGCTTTATCATGGCCGCCAACTGCCTCTATTGGTATCTTCATTTAATACTTACGCTTTCCCGGCCCCAGTTAGACCCTTTCAAGAACCCTCCCGGAGCCGGCAGCCTTTCATCAAACCGGACAACAAGAACCGCACTTAAGCGGTCAAAACTTCTACCCCGGTTTCCGTAACCCTTACGGTTTGTTCCCATTGTGCAGACAGGGAACCGTCCGCAGTAACTGCAGTCCATCCGTCATCCAGCACCCGACAGCGGTAGTCCCCGGCATTTATCATGGGTTCGACGGTAAAAACCATGTTGGGCACCAACACCATGCCCCGGTTGCGGCCGCCGTAATGAGGCACAAAAGGATCCTCGTGAAATCCCAATCCGATGCCATGGCCGCCATAATCGCGCACTACCGAATAACCGAATTTCTTGGCGTGTTGTTCGATAGCATACCCAATGTCTCCGGTGCGGTTCCAGGGTTTAACCTGCTCTATACCCAGATTAAGGCATTCCCGGGTTACCTCAACCAGCTGGCGCGCTTGCGGGGAAGGCTCCCCGACAAAGTACATACGGCTGATATCACCATAGAAACCATCCACAATAGTGGTGACATCAACATTTACAATGTCCCCCTCTTTTAAAGCGTAATCTTGCGGAATACCATGGCAGACCACCTCGTTCACTGAAGTGCAGCAGCTTCTGGGAAAACCTTTATAATTCAAAGTCGCCGGTACGCCGCCTGCGGTAATGGTTTGATCATGAACGAACCGATCGATTTCTATAGTCAAGACTCCCGGCTTGATCAGCGGCTCCAGCTGATCAAGAATGGTTTTACTGACCTGGCCGGCCCTGCGAATGCCCTCGATCTGTTCTGGTTTCTTTATGATCTCGGGACCGGGTACCGGGATGCCGCGCAACTTCATTTCATATAATTTTTGTTCTTGTTCCATGTGGCATTTCTTGTACTTTTTGCCACTTCCGCACCAGCAGGGATCATTTCTGTTTATACGTCGGAAAAACATCTTATTACCTCCATTGACGCTATCAAGCCTTCCAGCCTCCGTCCAAAGCCAGAACACTTCCATTGACAAAGGAATTCTGGGGGGACAGTAAAAACAGGCAGGCCCGGGCGATGTCTTCAGGCTGCCCCCATCGCCCCACCGGCAGCAATGAAAGCAGGTCGCCCATCTCCCCTTCATCCATATCCCGGCACAGCATGTCAGTTAAGACCGGTCCTGGCGCAATGGCATTCACGGTAATACCCGAAGGCCCCACCTCGGATGCCAGTGACTTGCTTAAGGCGATCAGCCCGCCTTTGGAAGCAGCGTAGGCAGCCTCACATGATGCGCCGCATACGCCTTGCATGGAGGCAATATTGACAATGCGCCCGAAACGTTTGCTTATCATAGCCGGCAAGGCCCGACGCGAGCATAGAAACGGACCGGTCAGGTTAACGGCCATCAGCCGTGCCCAATCCTCATCTCTGGTATCGGTCAGAAGGCCCTTAAAAGCAATGCCGGCATTGTTGACCAGCAGATCAACCGGTCCCAGTCGATCCTCTACCCGTAAGAACATATCCTCAACCAGTCTGCCATTGCTCACGTCTGCTTTTATGGCCATAGCCTGCGCCCCGCCGGCTATCAGTTCGTCTTCAAGGGTCAGCGCGGCCTGTTCAGACTGATGGTAGTTAACCGCTACCGCAGCCCCGGCGCCGGAAACAGCCCTGGCAATAGCCCTGCCAATGCCCCGGGAGGCCCCCGTAATCAGACACACCAAGCCTTTCAGGGTGGCGCTTGTCGTCATCATCGCTTTTCCCCTGTTTTTTCCTCTTTCTTTAGGTTCAAGTCATTACACCTTATATCTGCATTTCATCCAGCAGTTTCTTAACATGATCGATATCCACCCCTCCAGCCATACGGGGCTGTCCATCAATGGCCGTAATCGGGAAACTGTAACCCATTTGCACTACGTGAGATATCAGCGGGAAGGAACTGAGCGGGGTTTGGGCAGTGTCTATGTAGTCAACCTGCACTCTATCTCCATAGGTTCGCTGCAATTCAGCCTTGAGCTTATCTGCTAATTCCGAAACAGTTGGTCCACAACTGTCCCCGGGCGTACAACCCGAGGAACAGCTTCACCCTCCGGAAGGAGCTATGCCCCCGAATACCTCTATCTTTATAACATCCGCGCTCATTTTATATCCTCCTAAAACTTGAATATAATCCAATATGCACTACCTTATATTATACCGATAGACTCCGCTCTTAACCACTAATATTGAAGCTTGCAGCCAGCTTTATCCCTGCAGCTTCAAGATGCATAAGACTATTCCACAATTTTTGTCCATATTTTTTATCCGGCTCACATATATATAGCAATAAAGCCATGATACAAGTCCTTGGGCGGTATAGTTCTTGACAAAACCCTACATGTCCAATAAAATAAAATCACTTATGTATAGAATTCGCACCCATTGCATACAATTAATAGGTTAATCAAGCATAATCACTGTTTAGTATAGGCGTATTGGTGAGACCCGGTTTAGGGTATATACCGTAGCTAAGCATTATATGTTTTCCTCCAACTAAATCCTCGATTTCAGGAAGGAAAGGCAGAGGAGATCACAGAAAAACCGGAAATGCTGTATTCGTCATAGCCAACACAGCAGGGATCACAGCCGAAATACACTATTAATTGCCCAACCTTGACTACCTTTCATGGACAGTACCTTCACGTGGTGTTCGCAGAGAGACAAATGACACCACATTCATCTACTATTCCCTAACCCGGTGAAACTGTTTTGGGCTTCCGGGAGGAAAACCAGTTGTACTCCTTAAGAGCCCATTGGATTTCTGTAACAAGGAGGTGAATCAGCCTAACGGAATCCTGAAAATTAAGAAGAGGAAAAAAAGGAGGAGTTTAGATGTCAGGTAATTCATCTTGGGCAAATCCTGCCCCTGCAGGGTTGGTAGCACTAGCAGTTGCATGTTTTACGTTTTATGCGGTATTGACCGGCAAAGTGTCCGGAACCGCGGCGCCCTTGTTAGGATGTTGGATTATCGGTGGTTTCGTAGTGCAGTTGGTAGTGGGTTTAATTGAATTGGCCGAGGGCGCAACAACCGGCGGTAATATTTTCCTGTTCTTCTCGGCATTCTTCATGCTGGTCGGCGGATTAGAATTCTTCGTCAAGGTTTATTCAGCCAAGCTGACCGGGATTGCGGTTGATACTAGAATCGACGGATGGGCCTGGATGGCTCTATGGTTCGTTTTATGGCTATGGACCCCGGCCTATTTTAGAGCACCCCTGGTTATGACTATACTAGTCCTGGCATTGGACGTTGCAGTACCTCTGGTAGCATTGACTGACGGCATGTGGCTGCCCAAAGCTCAATATTCTCCCATCGCCGGTATCTTCCTGCTGATCTCTGGTATCTGCGGTATCTACATGAGTGCTGCGATAGTATTAAATACAGAATTTAAGAAAGTCGTACTACCTGTAGGTAGTCCGCTTCTCAAACCTGCGGCAGCCAAAATCGAACAATAATCGGTTCAGGCTGTTTTTTCATCCTGAATAAGGAGAAATTAAGCGAATTATCCCAAGGTCTTATTGATTAGATTATCGGGGTACTCGAGTGAAACGATGGTTTTTAAATAAGTGGGTGTAAAAACCCACTTATTTTTTGCCCTTTTTGGCAGGCAGGATAGCCGGTGTTATGTGCCGAAATGAAATTTACTCGGGAAAGGAGGCGAGCCTAATGCGGGTTCTGGCCATATACAACCCCAAAGGCGGCTGCGGCAAGACAACCTCCGTCTTGAATATCGGTTTTGCTTTACACAGTATGGGATACCGGGTAATGCTGGTGGATGCAGATCCTTTGGGTTCTTTGAGTGCCGCCCTGCAGATCTCCGCCGGTGCAAGCGGGACTTATCGGCTGCTCAAAAAGCAGGCCTCCTGGAGTGATCTCAAAGAGGTGCGCGGGGTGGCCGCGATGCCCTCCAGCCGATCCCTGGCGGCATTGGAGGTGGAGATGGCCGGGGCCATAGGGCGGGAAACCTTATTGAAACAGGCTCTTAAAGAGGCGCCTGATTACGGTTTCGTGCTGATTGACTGTCCGCCGGGTTTGGGCCTGCTCAATATCAATGCCCTGGCCGCAGCCGATGAAGTGTTGGTACCGGTTTTGGCCGAGTACCTGGATCTAAAGATATTGTCTCACCTGGCAGATACCGTCGCTGCGGTGAGGAAATATCTCAACCCCCAGCTTTCTCTTCTGGGTCTTTTCATCAACCGCTTCAGCCGCCGCAAGATCAATAAAGAAACCCTGGCCGGGCTAAACCGGCTCTTCCCGGGATTGGTTTTGCAGACCATGGTGCGGGACAGTGTTTCGATCACCGAATCCCCGGCCCGGGGACTGGATGTATTAGCCTACCGGCCCAACAGCAACGGGGCCGTTGATTACCTGCGCCTCAGCAGGGAAATATCTTCAACTTTTCCCCGCCAATAGCTCAGGTCCGGGCTATGTGCCGCAATGCCTCAATGACTTTTTGAACTTCATCCGTAGTATTGAAAAATCCGGGACTTATTCTGCAGGCTCCCAGCTCGGCTGTACCTATGGTCTGATGAGCCAGCGGAGCGCAGTGCATTCCCGAGCGGGTTATGATACCATAATTCTGGTCCAGCAGCAAACTCACTTCTCCGCAATCGATCCCGGCGATGTTGAATGATATCACCGCGGTCATGAGCCGGCTGTCACCCGGACCGTAAATCTTGAGACCGGGTATGTTCCGCAATTCCCTGATTAAAAGATCGGTGAGTTCTTGTTCATGACGGCGAATATTCTCCATCCCGGTCTTAAAAATAAACTCGAGACCAGCTGCCAGACCGGCAATACCGGGTGTATTAGGGGTGCCGGATTCCAAACGGTCAGGCATGATCGTGGGCTGATCCAGAGATTCGGAAGCAGACCCGGTACCGCCCTCTCTGAGCAGACGCAGCTTCACCCGGGGATGCACGTAAATACCCCCGGTGCCCTGAGGCCCCAACAAGCTTTTATGGCCGGTAAAGGTGAGAATGTCGATGTGACTGGCCTCCACATCTATGGGCAATACCCCCGCCGTCTGAGCGCTGTCAACCATAAAAAGAAGTCCATACTGATGAGCAATTTGGCCTACATCCTTTATCGGAAGTATAGTCCCGGTCAGGTTGGAAGCGTGCAGCATGCAAATCATGCGGGTATTGGCCTTGACAGCCGGCGCAATATGGGCGGGATCCAAAGAGCCATCCGGCCTGCAGGGAACTCTGGTCCATTCCACACCCTCTTGGGAAAGCCCATACAGGGGACGGGCCACGGCGTTATGTTCCATGCTGCTGGTGATGATGTGATCACCCGGCCTCAGTACTCCTTTTAGTCCGATGTTGATGGCATCGGTAATATTAGCGGTGAAGGCAATTTGAGCCGCATCAGCTATATTAAACAAGCGAGCCAGCAATTCACGGCATTCCAGCAAGACGGCTCCCGCTTTCAGTGTGGATTGGTGACTCCCCCGCCCCGGACTGCCTCCGAGGTTGCGATTAAAATAATCGACCGCCCGGTATACCGCCTCCGGCTTAGGAAAGCTGGTGGCGGCATTGTCCATATATATCAATTGGAGGTACTCTCCTTTCTTTTATAGGGTGAGGTTCCGGGATGTACTCGTCAAAATCTCCATGGCGGTATACATGTTGGTGACCGCTCCCACTGCCAGCTGTTCTTTGATATTATAATAGTCCAGACAGGTTCCGCAGCTCAGAATGGATATACCTTTTTCCTCCAGAGCCTGTAAATGATCCAGAAGCGGAGACCCGGCAACTGTCAGTAAAACCCCCCGGTTCATAAATATTATATATTTGATCCCCGCGGTTTCGTTGAGGGTATATAAAAAGCTTTTCATCAGGATCTGCCCCAACTCGGCATCGCCATTCCCAAAAAGGTCGCTTTTCACTAAAACCGAAACCTCTTCGGCCGCAGCGGGCGCATTCTGGGGGGCTGCCTTTTTTTTCAGGGTAATATGGAATTCCCCGCCTTTTTCTTCAACAGCCACATCATATCCCTGGCTGATGCCCATTTTGCTGACATTCTCCCGCGCAGCCTGATTGCTTACCATGATCACAATGTGCTCCTCGCCCAGGTCCACCCCTCTCTTGGTGAGTATCACCGGCTCCGGGCAGTTTAATCCTCTGGCATCTATAGTATATGGCAACGATATCATCCTTTCCGATTAACAGACTGTATATAAAACTACTATATCATATTGGCAATTATACTTTAAATAATAAATAGTTATGTTTAGCGGGGCATATACCCGGGGCTGGGAAGGAATGGGAAACAGATCCGGGATCTGTTCCTTTTCCCGGGCCGAACTGACAATTAACCCCGGCAGGAGTTTGAGCCGGGCCATGCCGAATTATATGGGGGTATGTATGACGGGCATAAGCCAATTGCTCCCGGGCATAAGATATATCAATCGGGCGTTGTACAGACGAGAAGGACCGCAGGATGTCCCCACAGTTCTATTGAAAGGATTTTATCCGCTTCCCGCCGAAATAATGCGGGATCAGGATGGGAAGATTTATGGAATATGGTTATTTGCTCATGGCAGAGACAGTAGCCCTGTGCTACCTTATAGGGAGTATACCCAGCGCTTACCTTCTGGGTAACGCCTGCTTTCACCTGGACATTCGCGAGCACGGCTCAGGCAATATGGGCACCATGAATACACGCCTGATTATGGGCTGGCTGCCAGCCCTGGCAGTGTTTATTGTGGATTGCGGAAAAGGAGCAGCCGCAGCCTGGATTGCAGATTGTTTGGGGGTCGATGCCCTGTTGGGGGTGACAGCGGCGGTAAGCGGCCATATCTGGCCGGTTTGGCTGAAGTTTTCCGGAGGCAAAGGTCTGGCTACCAGTTTAGGCGGTCTTCTATGGTCAATTCAACCTGTGGCAATTGCGGTTTTTATTGTTGCCTGGCTCTTGGTTTATGCCCTGTGGCGTCAAGCCGACCCGGCCGCAATGGGCGGCGGATTCGCCATGGCAGTCTGCGCTCTCAGCACCGGCCCATTGATCTGGCTGGCTGCGCTGGGATTAATCATAGCTTTCAAACATTATTTGAGCTATAGCCGCTCGGCCTGACCTCGAATCGAAATCTCTCCCTGCATTAAACAGACTTATTTTAAAAATAGGGCCGGGCTATAGAAGCCGTTACGGTCACTTGATTTGCAGAAGGTATGTAAGGTGATTTACAAAGACAGTTTCAAGCGCTCTATGCGCCGGCACAACCAGTCCCGTATGGGCCGGTAATCCCTTTCGCCCCCCCTGCCGAGATAGTCGGCTTCCGATAGCAACAACAATTCGTCCACATTGACCCTGCCCAGCAAGCGGCGTATGGCTTTATTACTGACCTTTTCTTTTTGCTTATACAACAAAACCGGCTGCATATGCTCTCTGACCAGCTGCTGTACGGTTCTGACCAGATCTGGCGGAGCCTTGAATTCTGTCAAAAAGCTGGCCGCCATCTTGCTGCCGATTACATCATGTCCATAAGAGGTGACCTTGCCCTTATGGTGGCCAATGGTAACCGGTTTACCGATATCGTGCAAAAGCGCGGCCAGCATCAAGGCCTGGGGATTGCCGGAATCTTTCATACGCAGCCTGCATTGGTCTACAACCAGCATGGTATGTTCAAAAACATCGCCTTCAGGGTGATGGCTCTTTTCCTGCCGGCATCCCACCAGGGCATGGAGCAGCGGATGAAGCTGCTCTAAAATACCGCATTTCAGCATATAACGAAACCCCCGGGATGGCCGGACTGATAAGAACAGCAATTTGCTCAGCTCTGTGAAAACGCGCTGCCGGTCTAAACCGCTGTAATCAATAGACCTGATTAATTCAACAGCATCGCTGTTGATAGGGATATCGAAACGGGCTGCCAACAACACCAGGCGATAAGCTCGCCAGGGGTCAGCTTGAAGCCAGCCCGGATCAGTGTGAATTCTATTTATAAGCCTTGACAATATCATGTTCTCGTTTTTCCCTTGCTTGAAATGGTAATATAAAATTGACTTAACAATTGTTTATGAATTCTTGAATGGCACCAAAATAACGCGGCAGGTCGCGGAATATTATGTCATTGTGGCTGGCCCCGGGCATGGTAAGCATTTGCTTATTAGCTGAGCCCAGGGTGTCATATATCAACTTACCCTCGGACCAGGGTACCAGGGTGTCACGGTCCCCGTGCAAAATCAGGGCTGGCAGCTTGATTTGCCCTATCATCTCCAGGCAAGCCTCTTCAATGCTCTTCAAGCGGGGATTGGGGTCCATAATACCAAAATGGGTGATAAGGCGCGTTACGCTGGCAAAGCCGCTCTCAATGATAAAACCCCTCATCTCTTGCGGGTATCCATAGGCCAGGTGCAGTGCAGCGATGCTGCCCATAGAGCGCCCCATAACCCAGCACTCCGACTGATTATAACGCTCTTTGACCTGTCGTTTGATTTCAGCTAAGACCTGTTCGGCATCACTGATCAAAGCGGTCACCGACGGCCTGCCCTGGCTTAATCCGTAACCGCGATAATCCGCCACCACCAGGTTTACCCTGCAGAGATGATAAAGGGGAGCGATTTGGTCATAATCGCCGGCTACTTCACCGTTGCCATGAAAGTAGAGCATCCAGGGCCAGCCTGGATCGGCCACATAAAAGCGGCAGGCCACCCGGACATTGTCTCCGGCCTCCACAAAATAATCGTAGCTGCCGGGAGGATTTTCACTGGCATCTGACCGCGGATAAAAAAGATATTGCAGCACCTGGGGCTGGTCCACATAACTGTATTCGGGCATATCATTCTCCCTTTCCCCATATTTAATACCAAATAGCAGCCTGCTTAAAAACCTGGCAGTCTACAAACAGCTGGCAATCCTGGGGCAAATCAATGCGCCAGCCCCTCATACCCCGATCCACCGCCGTGATAAACCGGTCTTCTAAATAAAAGCCTCTTGACGGCAGCGCAATAGAGTATAATACTAACTGGAAACATCCCTATACAAAAACATATCAAATGACAAAAGGCGGTTTAAGTGATGAAAATATTAGTATTCGGCCTGGGGGCCCTGGGCTCAGTATACTCGTGCCTTTTAAAGCGGGCCGGCCATCGGGTGTCCGGTATCGACATTCCTGCAGTGGCATCCCGTATCGGCCGGCAAGGGGTTCAGATTCAGGGTATTTGGGGCGAGCATCAGGCCTATTTAGATCAGGTGGCGGCTTCCGTAGACCAGTTAGCCGATCGGGATTTTGATTTGATTATAGTTACCGTGAAGGCTTACCAGACTGCCGCGGTATCTCAAGTCTTAAAGTCTTGTATTAAGGATAACACCTATGTGCTTCTGGCGCAAAATGGCTATGGCAATTATGAAGCCGCCTCCGAATACATTGCCGCCGACCGCCTCATCCTGGGGCGGGTGATTTTCGGTGCGGTAACCCTAGAGCCGGGTATATCCCAGGTGACCGTTATAGCTGATGATGTTCTGTTAGGCCATCCTCATCAACTGATAGATGAAGACCGGCTGCAACAACTGGCCGATGTTTTTTGCGAGGCAGGTATTCCCACCCGGGTGTCACCCAATATTATGGAGTTAATATGGGCAAAAATCATTTATAACTCAGCACTGAACCCTCTCGGTGCTATTCTGGAGGTGCCTTACGGCAAACTCGCCGAGATGGAATGGAGCCGTCAGCTGATGGATCAAATCATAAACGAGATTTTTGCGGTCCTGAAAGCCCTGGAACAGCCCACCCCCTGGAAAGACGGCGAGGCCTATCGGAGTTCGTTTTACCGTCAAATGGTTCCTTCTACCGCGGCTCACCGGGCTTCCATGCTGCAGGATATTCAACGGGGCCGAAAAACCGAAATCGAGGCATTGAACGGTGCGGTAGTCAGGCTGGGGGAACGCCTGGGGGTGGAAACACCTGTTAATCGTGTTATAACCTCTCTTTTACAGTGCAAAGAAACCCTGGGGTCTATCAAAGCCGGCTAATGCTTTGCAAAATCGGCCGATATCCTCTGTTGGTGTCGCGGGGAGGGGGTTGTTG
>NZ_DCEA01000093.1:1694-17042 GCF_002316705.1 Syntrophomonas sp. UBA1041 | reverse complement strand
CAACAACCCCCTCCCCGCGACACTTAAAATGAGACCCCGCTCAAGGGGTCTCATTTCCATAGAAGATGATCAATTGATAAATTTACGCGTTGGAAATATGGATTCCAAATCATTCAAAGGTACATGAACCATATTTTCCTGGCCTATCACCGCCAGGATCACCATTTCCTCACCGGTGTATTCCTCACTGTATACTCCCAATACGCATACTGTCATAATGACCCCGTTAAGATATACAGTAAACATATCACCCTTATTCACTATTATCACCCCACAGTAAACCATCCACCATGACCTGACAAAGTCTGGAGCGGAATTCCAAGGGGTGCCCATCAAAAATGGCCAGATCAGCTCGTTTACCAGCAGTGATCGAACCCAAGCGATCAGCAACCCCGATAATAGAAGCGGCATTAATGGTAACGGCCTCAAGTGCCTGCTGTTCACCCAGACCTTCCCGGGCAGCCAGGGCCGCGCAAACCCTCAGCTGTTCAATGGGCACCACCGGGTGGTCGGTCACCAGGCAGAAGGGTATACCCAGTTCAGCCAGTCTGGCAGCATTTTTGAAGGAAACCTCTTTCAACTCCACCTTGGCCCGGTTGACCAGAAGCGGTCCCAAACAAACCGGCACCTGGCGCTGCTTCAGTTCTTCAGCTACCATAAAGGCTTCGGTACCATGCTGCAGAATCAAATTAAAATCGAACTCATCTTTTATGCGCAACGCGGTCAGAATATCATCGGCACGATGCACATGCAATAGCAGTGGCTGTTGTTTTCTCAATACCCGCATCAGCGGTTCCCATTTGAAGCGTTCTGCGGCGGACATATCATTGTCTTGTAGGGCTTGAGAAGCTGTATTTAAAGCTTCGCGCAGCAGACTGGCGCTGGCCATCCTGGTAACCGGTGATTTCTTGCGTTCACCATAGACCCGTTTGGGGTTTTCCCCCAGGGCGGCTTTGACTCCCCATGGATTTTTATCGATCATCTGCATAGCCCCCGGTGCATAATGCTTGAGCAGAACCGCCTGACCGCCGATTATATTGGCGCTGCCAGGCATACACAATGATCTGGTAACGCCGCCCCTCAAGGCATCGCTAAAACCCAGATCGAACAGATTAATCCCATCGGCCGCCATTAACTGCGGTGTCACCGGTTCGTTGACCTCATTTACATCGTCGCCTTCGATGCGGTATATCTCTTCTTCCAGACCCAAATGGGTATGGGCATCTATTAAACCCGGAACAATATAGTGCCCGCTGACATCTATGATCCTGCACCCAGAAGGAATCTCCACCTTATCGCCCACACTGTGAATAATGGGACCATCTACCAAAATCGCGCCGGAACGGAACTCCTTCCCGTCCATGGTTAAAATGGTGCCGCCTGTAAACGCTATCATGAATAATCTCCTTTCCCTACACCATATCATATGTGTTCAAAGCCCGCCCGGTTCGCTTAAATGATTAGCCATTATCTGCCTGCCCGCAATTATGAGGGATGTTGACCAGGAGGCTGACGGAACAGCCTGCTTTAATTACTCTAACTGCAGCTGGGATGAGGCAATGAAGGCCTCAAACAATGCCTTTGAAGCAAAATCCCCCAAATCCTCGGGGTGCCACTGCACTCCCAGCGCAAATCCGCTTTCAAATTCAATAGCCTCAATAGTACCATCGGGGCTCAGAGCAGTGACGGCAAAGCCCGGAGCAAGCCGCTTTGCAGCCTGGTGATGAAAGCTGTTGACCCGCATCCTGGAAGCCTGGTAAATGCGGCCCAGCCTGCTTTGCTTTTCAATAAATATATCATGAAAAAGGTGGTTGCGCGGGGCATTTTGTTGGTGGCTCATTCCGGTCTGCAGATCCTGACAAAGGGTTCCTCCGGCGGCTACATTTAAAACCTGTATGCCGCGGCATATGCCCAAAACAGGTCGGCCGGAGGCTAAGGCCATCCTGGTCAAAGCAATTTCAAAATAGTCCCTGACCGGGCTAATGTGCCCCAGAGCTGGTGAAGGCAGCTCGCCCCAGTAGCTGGGATCCAGATCTCCGCCGCCGGACAGCAATAACCCCTGGCAAATATTGAGAGAACCGCTAACCAGGCTCATTTCCTGCATTGGCGGCAGCACCACCGGAATACCGCCCGCCTGCACCACCGCATCGAGATACTGCCTGCGCAGGGTTAACTGACCATTTTCCGCAAAAACGTCACAGGTAATGCCGATCACTGGTTTCATTTCATATCCTCCCGCAATCTTTTTAAGATCGGTGATCCATTTTTACAAGATATGCACCAGTATAGACAAAAGAAACAGGTCTTTTGCCAAGACCTGTCGGGATGCTTTCGCTATGCAATTATTTTTCAACCGGAGTATGTATTAGATCTCGCTTAAACCAATGCTCACACTCAAGGCCTGATTGACCTTCGCCATAGTATCCTCGTTTAGAACTGAAATCCGCTGCTTCAAACGGGTTTTATCAATGGTCCTGATCTGTTCCGCTAAAATCACCGAATCCCTTTCTAAACCGAAATCTTCTCCTTTGAGTTCAACATGGGTGGGAAGCTTGGCTTTATTAATCTGCGAGGTAATAGCCAGGATTATAGTGGTGGGACTGTACTGATTTCCTATATCGTTCTGTACCACCAGAACAGGCCTGATACCACCTTGCTCCGAGCCTACTACCGGGTTAAGCTGAGCGTAATAGATTTCGCCCCTTTTAATCATGGAAGCCTCACTCCAATAATTTTTCTATGCAGTTCACCAAGGCCTCTTCTTCTCCTATATTTTCACACGCAATGCTCAAATTTATCGCTGCCATTTCCAGGTAACCTTTTTTCATCTGTTCAAGAATCAAGAGGCGCCTGCGTTCTCCCAGATAAAAACGAATCGCCTCGCGAACTATTTCGCTGCGATTTTTGCTCTCAGTCACAGTTACAGAGTCCATTTCGAAAAGCAATGCTTCTGGTACTGTGATAATGATCCTTTTTGAGGCTGGCAAAACAAAACACCTCCGGCGAAAGTCTGTCCCGATATTCATATTATATGGTCAGGCTTGTTCTCTCGCAAATCCAATATTACACATTTAAGGTTAGTAGGTTCGCGGCACCCGTGAGGTGATAGTGGTTACGATCTCGTAGTTTATGGTGCCGATCATTTCGGCCAGGTCATCGGCAGTGATCCCGTCTTCGGGCTTGCCGAACAGAATGACCTCATCCCCCACTTTGACATTAGCCCCTCCGGGCAGAGCGAACATGCATTGATCCATGCAAACGGTACCGATCAAAGGGGTTTTAATGCCCTTGACCATCGCGTACGCACGGTTGGATAGGAGGCGGTTATATCCATCGGCATAACCTATCGGCACGGTAGCCACCTCGGTGTCCTCGCTGCAGAGAAAGGTGCGCCCGTAACTCACTGACTCTCCGCAAGACAGGGTCTTTACGAAACTGACCCGGCTTTTCAGCGTCATGGCAGGAATGATATCCAGATCCAGGGCTTTCATGGACGGGGATGGATATAAACCGTAGAGCATGATGCCAGCCCGCACCATATCGAAATGAGCCTCGGGATAGCTTACTATAGCGGCGCTGTTGGCACAGTGTTTGATGGCAATCTTTAGTTGGCGGTTTTCCAATTCCCGGTTAAAATCCTGAAAACGCCGGATCTGCTGCAGGGTATAAGCCCGGTCGGGACAATCCGATTCTGCAAAATGGGTCATGAGGCCCTCCGCTCTAAGTCCGGGCCAGGCAGAGATCTCCAATACCTCCGCGATTCCGGAGGCATTGGCAGGGAAACCCAAGCGCCCCATTCCGGTGTCGATTTTAAAATGGATTAAGGCGTCTTTTCCCATCTGCTGTGCGGCTCGCGACAGCTCCCGCGCATAATCTTTTTCGTATACCACAGTCCGGATATTATGCTCAATCACCTGCTCAGCGAATTCACCGGGTACATAGCCCAGAACCAATAAGGGCAGTTTTATTCCGGCCTCAACCAGCGGAATGGCCTCATCCAGGGTTGCCACCCCCAAAAAATCAACGCCCCGGGCGACGCATACCGCAGCTGTCTCCAGAACGCCATGACCGTAAGCATTGGCTTTGACAACTGCCATCAGCCGGGTGGGGGGCTTGAGGTAACTCCGTATTGTAGTTATATTGTGTTCAAGAGCGGAGAGGTCAATCTCCGCCCAGGTCGGTCTTCTATTATCCATGTTTGCTTACCAGAACCTTCAGAATATCATTGCGGGTGATTATTCCCACCAGCTTGTGATTGCGCACCACCGGAACGCGGTTAATCTTCTTCTCCTGCATGAGCTTAACCACTTCGGAAACCGGGGTATCCTCCTCCACTGTCACTACTTTACTGGTCATGGCGTCTTTGATCTTGGTGGCGGTATACTTCTTGACCTCATTATTAAATCTTATGGGGTTCTCCAGAAAGATAATACTGTCAAATAGGGTGACATAATAAGGAACCCGGAGTTCTTTGGCTCTGATCATTAAGTCCTTTTCGGTGATTATGCCTACTACATGGTCATTCTCATCCACTACGGGAATGCCGCTGATTTTATTTTCCAGCATGAGGTGAGTAATGCGGTCCACCTTATCATCAGGCCGTGCCGCGTAAACTTCCCGGGTCATTATATCTCTAGCCAGCATAGTTTTTCCTCCTATTATAAAAACCTGTTCTTATTGTGGACTGGTTTGCCGTATACTATTGAACTGCCTGCATTTATTTTACAAGGTCTGGTTCTCAAACGAACACAGGATTTCTGGCAAGACCGCAATCATATCCCCGGCTACCAAGCCGCGCTGCCCTTTTTGTTCAGCCACCCGGTCTCCACACCGGGCATGCAGATAAACGCCTGCTACAGCAGCTTCAGTAGCCTTTAATCCCTGGGCGATCAAGCCGGTTATAATGCCGCACAGAACATCCCCGCTGCCGGCTGTTGCCATACCCGGGTTGCCAATGATATTTATATACAGATTGCCGAAAGGGTCGGCTACCACGGTCTTGTTTCCCTTCAAGACCAGGGTCACGCCCCACTCCACTGCATAATGGCGGGCTACTTCCAGGCGGCCGGCCTGAATCTCGGCTATGCTCTTGCCGGTCAGACGGGACATCTCCCCGGGATGCGGGGTCAAGACGATAGGTACCTGCCGATCTTTAAATATGTCGGTATTGCCCACCAGAGCATTTAAACCATCGGCATCGATCACCAGCGGAATACCGGCCCGCTGCAGAACGTGCCGCATGACCGCCGCGGCTTCAGCATGACCTGACATACCAGGTCCTATGGCCGCAACTGATACGGTACCCATCAGATTGTCCAAAACCGCCACAGCCTCCAAGCCGATCAAAGCCTCACCGGATTCAGGCAGCGGGGCTGCCATCACCTCAGTGATGACGCCGTCGACAATAGGCGCCAAAGATTCGGGCAGTGCGGCTGTAACCAATCCGGCCCCAGTGCGCAGGGCGGCATAGGAGGCCATCACCACAGCCCCGGTAAGGCCCACCGAGCCGCCGATCACCAGGGCATGGCCAAAAGTTCCCTTGTGGGATTCCGCCGGACGCAGCTTGATAAAAGGACCTACCATATCAGCAGTGATAAGGTTGGTTTTCAGTTGATTATCCAGCAAGAGCGTTCGCGGTATAGAGATATCCGCAACGCTCAAGGTGCCGACATAGTCCTTGCCCGGTTCCAATACCAGGCCGATTTTGGGCAGAGCAAAGCAGACTGTGTGAGTGGCTCTGATGGCGGTACCGTGAACCAGGCCGGTATCCGCATCAACCCCGGAAGGGATATCCACGGCCACTACCGGCTTTTTGCACCAGTTGACCATGTCAGCCAGACGGGCTTCATAATCGTTCAGTCTGCCCTTAAAACCGTTGCCGTAAAGAGCGTCGACGATTAGATCGCTATTTAGAAGACAGATCATCAAGCTGTCCAAGTCTGCTTCTTGCTGCAGTTCATAAAACTGCCCCCCCATTTTCTTGAGGATTTCAAAATTGGTTCTGGCGTCTGGCGGGAATGCCTCGGGTCTGCCCAGCGCGAATACAAAAACCTGCGCTCCGGAATTCATCAAGTGCCGGGCGATAACCAACCCGTCACCGCCGTTGTTGCCTTTTCCCACCAGGACCAACACGGTTTTGCCCGCCGCACCGTCCAGTATCTCTTCAACTATTTCCACAGTGCGAATCCCGGCATTTTCCATCAATACGAGGCCCGGTATCATATAATCATTTATTGCTTTACTGTCAATCTGTTTCATTTCCTGAGAATTTACCAGTTTCATGTCTTCATCCTTTCGCAGTGATTATCGCTGCTACAGCCTGTTGGGCTGAGTGGGATAGACTTATGCTTGGAGCCGCCAGCCCGGCATCCAACTGGGCCCGCCGGGCCCGGCCGTGCAAACAGAGGGTTGGGCTGCCGTCCGGATTCAAGTTCACCTCGATTTCCTGCCACCTGCAGCCGGCCAGGGCCGGATGCAGTTTGCGCACTGCTTCCTTGGCGGCAAAACGAGCCGCTAATGAAGGATATGGGTTCTTCTTGCTCATACAATAGTTGAGCTCTGCTTCAGTATAAACCCTTTTTAAAAAACGCGGCGTCCGGCAGACCACATTTCTCACCCTGTCAATATCAATTATATCTATACCAATTAACAATATGTACCCCCCTTTCCAGCATTATCTGCAGTACAACAAAGAAAGCCCCGAAATCCTGCAGGATCTCAGGGCTGTTTCATCAATCATTCACCTCTATTGTACGGCGAAATCATATAGCTCCGTTCTTTCGCCCTCATTTAATATTTTATCCATATCCAAAAGAATTAAAAGCCGGTTGTCTAATTTTCCTACTCCGGTAATATAATCCGAAGCAATGGCCCCCATAACTGCCGGAGGCGGTTCGATACTATCCACCGGCAGGCGCATTACCTCACTGACCTCATCAACGATGATGCCCACAGTTTTACCGCCCACTTCAACCACCACACTGCGCGATTCTGCAGTTAAATCCGAAGCGCCCATATTAAAGCGCTTTTTAAGATCGATAATAGGGATCACTCTACCGCGCAGGTTAATAATGCCCTCAATAAAATCTGGTGTTTGAGGCAGCCTGGTCGGCTGAGTCATGGGTATAATCTCTTGTACGGTGGTTACGCCCACACCATATTCACATACCGAATCCTGCTGTTTGAGTTTGAATACCACCAATTGAATTTCTTCAGCCATGCTGTCTCCTCCATTGTCAAAGAATAAATTTATGATTCGTTATCACCGTTTACCGGTACTTAATCCTTGTAGTATTTAATCGAAAAAATTAATCAAATCTATTAGTCTTTTCGCTAAATTCAAGGCTTCCATTATCTAGGATAATAATTTACGAAAAAAGTCGTTTTGCTGACGACAGGCTTTTCATGCCCATTTAGCGGTCTTTCATGTTTGATTTGCAGCAGTTCATACCCGCCTTGTTATTAATTTTTCTGGGGAAAAACCAGTAAAATTCGGCGAATGAGCAGGATAAAGTTGGTTTTTGTGGTAATTTGATTATGTGTAGGTTTTTGATTAAGCTATGAAAGAAGGGAATGAAGTGATTTCCATTTCCTGGTATTTGGTGTTGACTGTTGGCATTCCTGAGTCTCTGCTGATGGTCTTGATGGGATTTCAATTGTACAACCTGAAGCTTAAATTCGGACATGCCATCGTTATCGCTGCTATGAGTGCAATAATATCATTTTATGTTAGAAAATTGCCCATTGTATTTGGAGTGCACTCCCTTATCGGAATAGTTGTATTGATTTCTCTTTGTTGGCTTTTTACCCGACTTCCATTATATAAAGTAATTTGGGCAGTGTTAACCGGGTTTGCGGTGATGGCGGTAACGCAATCGATTCTGCTACCGTTAAGTCTATTGGTAACCTCAATCGACTATGAGCAAATTAAAAATAATATACTAATTAATTCGTTGATGTTTCTGATTCAAGCCCTATTTGTTGGTGCAGCCTTAGTTTATTGTAAAGTCCGTAAGGTCTATATCTTCGATTTGAGTGATGGAGATCAAAATGCCAACCAACAAGCCCATTATAGCAATTTCGACGATATTATTTGAAACCGTATTCATTGCTGTCATTATTTTAGCAATAGCCATTGGTCCTGACATTGAAGGGCTTAAAAAAATCTTGCCTTTTGCTAGTTTGGTGATTATGTTATTGAGCGGCTTTGTCGTAATATCGATTCGTCAAATAGATGAATATAGCCGAAAGCTGGTTGAAAGCCAGTTGTTGCGAGAACATCTCAACAACATCGAAGATTTGGTACATAGCTTAAACAGCCAGCGGCACGAACACACCAGGCATATTCAAACCCTGCAGGCTATGTTGTATCTGGACGAAGTGGATCAGGCCCGCGATTACCTGGACGGGGTGGCCGAGCAGTACTGGGAAATTCAGGATCTGGTATACGTCGGCAACCCGGCTCTCACTGCCCTGGTGAATTCCAAGCGCAAGCTGGCTGAGACCAAGAATATACAATTTGATTTCGCGGTAAAGTGTGAAGTCAATGAAATGGGCATCCCTCCCTGGGATTTATGCAGTATTATCGGCAACCTGATAGATAATGCCCTGGAGGCCAGCCTGAGGGGACAACATCCGCGCCGCGTATCACTGGAGCTAAAACATGAGGAATCCCAGTACTTGATCTATGTTTACAATAGTGGGGCCCGAATACCCAAGAAGCTGGAAAACCTGATGTTTACTCCGGGCTTTTCCACCAGCGGTTCCGCTGGCCGCGGCTTTGGCCTCTATATCGTAAAACGACTGGTTGAAAAATATGGCGGCAATATCCGCATAGTTACCCAGCCTAAGACTACTTTTATAATTAATTTGCCGGACCGCAGGGGGATGTATGAACAAGTGGCTTTCATCGAAAATAGCGTCTGATATCGGCCAGCATTTGGGCAGCAGTGCAGAAGAAGTTGAAGTATATGCCTATGGCCTGGAGAATTTTTTGAACAATGCGCTGGAATTACTGCTTTTATTCGTGTTGTCCTCGTTTCTGGGTCTATTGATTCCAACTTTCCTGGTATTGATGGCATATGGCCTGATCAGAGTCCCTGGAGGAGGCGCTCATCTCAAAACCTTCCCCCGCTGCCTTACTACCAGCCTCTTGTTGATGTTGGGCCTGGCTAAACTGAGTGAGATGCTCCCTTTAGGTATTGCTTGGGCATTGGCTGCCATTATCATTTTGACTATAGCCGGGCTGGCTGTCATCAGAGCCTGGGCGCCGGCGGGAACTGAGAAAAAACGGGTTACGTCAGTTCATGAAATCAGACAGCAAAAGCAAATAACCTCAGTGACCTTGTTGGTCAATGTTCTGACCGCGGCTGGCTTGCTTTATTGCGGTAATTCCAGCCTGGTCAACGCCACACTTCTGGGTTGGCTAGCTGGTTTATTGGTTATAACCCCCTGGGGATATAGATTATTTCATACCCTTGATCACGGTATGGATATTCTGGAAAGGAGGTGTTCGGTGTGAAAGCGAAATTGATGTCCAAAGCCTATGCCAGTCTGGCTTCCTTTGCGTTGGTGCTGGCGGTGTTCAGCGCTGTAAAACCCATGTGCTGGCTAGTCGTCTATGAGCCAGACATCCCTCAAAGCCTGAAAAAGTAGGAACTAAGCATGTTTAAAGTACTGATCCTGGAAGATGAAAATTACACCTTGCGCTTTCTCGAGAAGCTAATATCGGAGCACCCCAAGGTCGAACAAGTAGTAGGAACCTCAATCAGCCAGGAAGCGATTCGCCTGGCCAGCGAAATCGCTCCAGATCTGGCATTTTTAGATATTGAACTAGCACCTGAAGATAATTTGAACGGTATCGATGTCGCCCGGGCCATTTATACCGTCAGCCCGCATACCGAGTTCATCTTTGTTACCGGTTATGCCAAATATGCTGTGGATTCCTTTGCGGTTCATCCTTATGATTATCTATTGAAACCGATTAAGCGGGATAAAGTTATGCAGGCCATTTCGGGTCTTGATTCGGAGCGTCAGGCCATCAATCTGCATAAAAGCCCTAACAACCGCCTGGTCATTAAATCCTCAGACAGCATAGTTTTTCTCAATATCGATGATATATTTTTCATCGAAAAGCAGGGAAAAAAGGCTTTTATTCATTCGATCGGGGGCGTTAACGAAAGTAATTGCATTTTTAATGAATTGGAGTCATTGCTGGGTCCTAATTTTTTGCGGGTTCACAAGTCTTATGTAGTCAACATGGATAAGGTGAGCCAGATCAAAGATGCCGGCAATCAATCCTATGCCATCCACTTTGAGGGATACAGCGGTGTAGCCACAATGAGCCGCAACCGTTTTCGCGTTCACATCGACCGGTTTACACCTTCGTTTTAAGCCTTTAAAACGCTATCAACCGTTTGGCCTCGGCAATTTTTTCGGTAATGGTGAACATGTTGCTCATAGTTCCAACCCGGAGCTTGCCTAGCAGCTGGTAATAGCTCAAACAAGTGTGGCTGGAGATTATTTCAACCCCAGATTCCTGCATGTGCTGTAAATAGGGCAAGACGTCCGATCCCTCGGTTGCCAGGAATACCCCGCTGTTTATAAATACTACGGTTTTTAGCAAACCTTCCAGCTGCATGAGGGAGTAGATGAAGCTATTCATCAGCTGCCCTCCCCAGTGGTCTTCACCTTTTCCCAAAGAGGTACTGCTGATGACCAGGACGGTTTGTCCATATTCCGCCGATGCCAGTCGCAAGCCTTGGACCGACTCATGTTTTTGAATATTGATATGGTATTGGCCCTGCTTTTCCTCTACGGTAGCTTTATAAGGCAAATCGGCAATAAGGTTGGTAATCTCCTGTATAGCATTCGAGTTGTCAACAATCGCCAGGACTTCAAGGCAATGCCTGTCCAGGAGGGCTTCGCTAGTAAGAAGCCACGTTTCTGGAAATGAAAGCCCGCGGGCATCCACTGTTTTCTTCACAGCCCAAACTCCTTTTGTCTTTTCACTTATTGTAACATACTACCAACCTGTCATTAGAGCAGTTACCTCATTTGACCAGCCCCATTTTACGGTAGGTGGCTTCATCCATTTCGCCGCTGGGATTTAAACCGTGCCAGGCCTGATAATATTTTACCGCCAGGACGGTCATGTTCCCATAACGCCCGTCAGCAACCCCAAATTCGATTCCCAGTTGCTTGAGACGCGCTTGGACATAAACCACGGATTGCCCCGTAGAACCCTTCTTCAGCTTAACCGGTTTTATCTGCTGGGGGATCATGTTGCCATTGTTGACGATCTTCACGCGGCATCCATGAGGAACCAGCGGATACAGCTTTTCAACGTCGCGGTTGAACATGCGAATGCAGCCGTGAGAAGCATAGCTTCCGATCGATCCCGGTTTATTGGTGCCATGTATCCCATAAATACCCCAAGGGACATTGAGGCCCATCCACCGCGTACCAAACCCGCCTCCCCACGAAAGGGATTTTTGTGCCACCCGCCATTCTCCTATAGGCGAGGGGGTCGAGGATTTGCCGACAGCCACCGGGTATTTGCACACCACTTCTTTATCTTTGTAAAGCACCAGAGTGCGGCTCTTTACATCAATCACGATCAACATTTTACCGTCTGCTCCCGGTGAGCTTGTAAGGCAGGATGCATCAGGTTCCTGAGGCATCAAAGTAAGCCACTCCTCTTCCTTGACTATGCCGTCATCGATCAGGCCATTGGCCAACTGAAACAACCTTACAGTATGGCTGGTAAAGGCATCGTACATGCCGCTGGGCTCTATTTCATAACCGATCTCTTTCAGGCGTGCTTGAACCATCCATATAGCCTGCCCTTGAAGGTTGGGTTCGGTCAAATACAAGGTAGGAAAGTCAGTGCTGTCAACAATCTTTGGGCCGGGCGGGGGAGTTGTGTCTGTGGTTGCGGCGGGAGCCGCCAACGCTAAAGGGCCGGCATTCCAAACCATAGCCAGCAGCAGTATCGCAGCCCAGATATGTTTATACAATCCAGTTACCTCCCATCATTAATTTCTATAAAAAAACCAGGGTGATACCCTGGTTAGACTTTCTGTATATTTATGTGCCTCTCTACTGTACAATATGCCTGGAAAATCAGTGAAGCTTCAGTCTGTAAAGTAGCGACAACCAAATTTTTCATCGTGTACAAACTCGTTTAAAGCCTTGCGGGACGGAGCTTTAGCCTCTTTAACAGGATAGCCCAGGGGGATCATAACCACCGATTCTATGCCCTGGGGCAAGCCCAGGAGCGTGTCGACCTCCTGGTGCTGGAAACGACCGATGTACACCGTTCCTAAACCCCTGTTGTGAGCAGACAGACAGAAATTCTGACAGGCCAGGGCGCAGTCAAACATTGACCAATCACCCTTGGCGGTCGCATAAACCCCATCCCTGGCCCCGGAAACACCCTGACGCGAACAGAATACCATCACAGCTGAGGCCTCTATAATCGCCTGGGTGCCGCGATTAACTCTTGTCGTATCAGACAACTTTTGCTTGAGATCCGGATTCTTTACCACCACCACCTCCCAGGTCTGCGTATTAGCCCAGGACGGAGCCCATCTCACTGCTTCCATAAGTTCGCGGATAATCTCTTCCGGGACCTCCTTATCGGCAGCGAAATGACGAATACTCCTGCGGGTCAGTATACATTCCATCGTCTCCATAATTAAATAAATACCTCCATTTTCTTCGCTAGATGTTAAGATTCACCCGGGCTGCTCTCCACAGCCTCACATAGTTGTTCGGCTGAGAAAACCGGTTCCCGGCAGGAAAAACCCTCACAGATATAGGCTGTGACCCTGTCATCAACTTTCTTCATCTCTTTACCGAACGGTACCAATTCACCTACCAGTTCATCCTGGCTGGTTTTTAATACCAGGGTGATGTCAGGCCTAAATACCTGATTTAGCACCGAGATCATGTCACGGGTCTGCTCTTCATGCCGATCTCCGGCTATGACGATGTCTTTTCCCGCAAAATGGTCAGTCATCGCCGCCAGGAGGAAGTGGGTATGCGCCCAGGGATGCTGGCTTACCGGTTCGGAAAAGGCCTTGAGTATCAGTTCGGCCAGCCTGGTGGTTGCCTGATCACCGGTCAGGCGTCCCAGCCATACTAGATTTCTTGCTGCCAGCGAATTTGGAGATGGTATGGAGCCATCATATACTTCCTTGGGGTTTATGAGCAGCTCCTCGCTGTCTTTACCATAATAATATAAACCGCTTTGAACTTCATCCCAAAAAAGATTTATCATCTCGGAATTGACCTCTAGGGCTTTTTGCAGATAGGCGGGGTTCAGGGTGCTGCGATACACTTCCAACAGCCCCCATACCAGTGCGGCATAATCCTCCGCCAAAGCGGGGTTGGCAGCTTCTCCTTGCCTGTATCTCAGCATATAGCGATCCCCGACGCGCATACGGGTTTCGATAAATGTCAGCGCGGTCCGGGCTTTTTCTATATAAGACGGCTCATCCAGAACTCGCCCGCCCAAAGCCAGGGCTGCAATCATAAACCCATTCCAGGACAGCAAGATCTTATCATCCTTGAAAGGCGCAATACGCTTGGAACGATGATTAAAAAGCCTGAGCCTGACCGGCTCCAGTTGACGGCGTTCATCGTCGCTCAGTTCAGTACCCAAAAGATTGGGTATGCTTTTGCCTTCAAAGTTGCCTTCCGGGGCGATGCCATAAAAGGAGCAGAACTCCATGCCTTTGAACTCACCTAAAACCTCCATTATCTCGGCTGCCGTCCACACATAGAATTTCCCCTCTTCACCTTCAGAATCAGCATCCTGAGCGGAATAGAAGCCCCCCTCCGGTGAAGTCATTTCCCGCATAACATAAGTAAAAATCTCCCGGGCTACGTCGGCGTAGAATTCATTGCCGGTGGCCTGATAAGTCTCCACAAAGGCCACTGCTAAAAGAGCATTATCATAAAGCATCTTCTCAAAATGGGGCACCAGCCATGCCCGGTCGGTGCTGTAACGAGTAAACCCAAAGCCGATGTGGTCATATATGCCGCCTTTATACATGGACTTCAGAGTCTGTTCCACCATTTCCAGGGCCAGTTCTTCCCCGGTATAGTACCAGTAGCGCAGCAGGAAATAAAGATTGTGAGGAGTGGGGAATTTGGGAGCACTGCCAAATCCACCGTACTCAGAGTCATAGACGCGGGTTAAATACTGAAAAGCCTCGTCGAAGACGCCGGCTTTGATTTCAGCGCGGTTCCCCGCGGGAAGGCTGGCCTCGATCAGCCAGTCACTGATGCGATCTCCGATGCCATAGCACGACGGCCTGTCATCCTGCCATATTTGGGCTATCCGGGGCAAGAGAGTCATCATGCCGGAGAGGCCGCGGCGGTCATATTTGGGTATATATGTGGCAGCAAAAAACGGCTTTTTATCTGGAGTCATAATAATAGTCAGGGGCCATCCCCCGTGTCCGGTCATCCCCTGGCATACATTCATATATACGGTGTCAATATCCGGCCGTTCTTCCCGGTCTACCTTGACGGCCACAAAATGCTGATTTAATAGCCGGGCTACCTCCTCATCCTCAAAAGATTCCCGTTCCATCACATGGCACCAATGACAGGTGGAGTAGCCTATGCTCAAAAAAACCGGTTTGTTTTCCTGCTCGGCTTTGTTGAAGGCTTCTTCCCCCCATGGGTACCACTTTACCGGATTGTAGGCGTGCTGGAGGAGGTAGGGTGACTTTTCGTCTATTAATCTATTGGGCAATTGGGTTGTTTTCATGACGCCTCCTTATCAGTTAAAATTAATGTTGGCTTCAAGGTGTTTTGTTTCAAGATGTTTTGAAAATAAACCCCGAACAATAGCACTGCAATTTCAACCGCAATAATGTAAATATTATCCCAAGGAGTGAATGTGTGAACCACGCCAAATCTCCTCAACAGAAGATCTACCATAAAAAGCAATGCCACCCAGGCTGCCTTCCATAGCTTAGAATAATCGTTAACCAAAAAGAATGCCAGGACCGCTATAGCCGGCAAGGTTATCAAGGTGTTGACTGCGGAGCTGTCCCGACCCAAAGCTTCAATCCACTGTACCGAAAAAGATCTGCCATGCAGCATCGCATAGTCAATCAAAACCAGTGGGATTCTCACTCCATAAAGAATAGCCGTCAAGGTAAGAAACGATATCAGTCTTCCATGAACCTTGTTCAGGTTGTCGAACCACCATTTCATCAGGCGGAATATCGCCATCAACCCTAAAAAGGTATATAGTGTCTTCCACCACAACTGCTGGTATAAGCCGAATTTGATAAACAATTCTTCCACGCCGAAGTAGAGCGCCCCGAT
>NZ_DCEA01000093.1:0-1535 GCF_002316705.1 Syntrophomonas sp. UBA1041 | reverse complement strand
AGCGCCCCGATGTAGCTGTCATACTCATTATCTAATATATGCAGGGTGTATATATAGGCTTTTCCCATACATAAACGATATAATCAAAAAAAAGCGCTAAGCCGATTGAGGTGAAATACATTACCGAAGTCAGCCGGTTCCTGGATATCCAATAGGTAACGCCCAGCACGGCAAAACATATCAAAATCAGGCTTCCATATAAATAGATACCGGTCATATTGACATTACCCTTTAACACTATAGACATATTGTAGCCTTATAAAGGATAACTATTCAGAGGCTGGGAATGGCAGCAGTAGTAATATGGCACAAAACGCAGGCATAAAAATGTGATCAATCATGAGCCATAAAGGTTATCTAATCGAGCACCAGGAAGGTAATAGCGCGTAAGCCCCAGCAAATCGCGAGGTGCTAGCTGAGCGCACTTTCTGGCTTATGAAATTGTGGCCATTTGCGGCTCTTGGCTCAATTGGGTTTCGATGACAGCAGTCCCCTGCATGATAGTATCCTTTATCGGACACGCCTTAACCGCATATGCTATCACCTTACGAATTACTTCAGGATTATCAGGGGAATCTACCACCACCTGGTACCGAATCTGCTGAAAACCAGGCCTGATTCCAGAGCTGGAGCTGCTCATGCCACGGGGGTCATAATCCCCTTCGATATAAATCCTGATGTTATTAATAGTTAAGCGCCGCTTCTCGGCCAACCCGGCCAGGAAAACAATGATGCATCCACCTAAAGACGACAAGAAGGTTTCCATCGGCGAGGCCCCTTTATCTTCGCTCTGGCTATTGGCGCCTTTTCCCATTTCCACCACAGTTTGCTCCCCGGCCCGGGCAATGGATTTAACCCCAATATGTTCCCAGTCGACAGTCAATTGAACGGTTTTCAGGTTTGCGTCGATTGTCCTCACTCCTTTCATGTATGAATAGGTTTTCCCAAAGGTTGTATATTATGATGGCGCCAATAAGGCTGTAAAATTCATATTAACCTATTCTATGTACCCGGACAAAAAAGGCTCCTTTAGAAAATATTAATACATGAAGTACCGACATGTAAAAGGCTTTAATAACTTCGCAGCCGGCCAAGACACAGTGTCATTTACCTTACTGGAAAAGCGTAATGCTCTCGCGAATTGGGAAAGCGTATCCAGAAGGTAGTGCCTTGCGGGCTTGTATCCACCTCGATTTTAGCTTTGTGGCGGGCAACGATACGGTAACAGACTGCCAGCCCTAAACCGGCGCCATTTTCCTTAGTTGTGAAGAAAGGAGTGCCGATCTGGCTCAGCAGATTGTCATCCAGCCCGGTCCCCTCGTCTTTGATGAACAAAACCGGGCTGTTTTTGATTACCCGGGCGCCGATGGTTAAAGTTCCTCCCGGCTGCATGGCCCCCAGCCCGTTGCGAGCCATGTTAAGAATAAGCTGCCGGATTTCTTTCTCATCCAGAATCACCCGGAGAGGGCAGGCTGAAGCCGCCATTTCTCCCACCAGGTTTAAGCGTCTTCAAAACATTATCGGGAAAAATCATT